>CAZWNR010000013.1:0-18649 GCA_964635665.1 uncultured bacterium
GTAGGGCGACCCGTGCAAATGGGGCCGCATGGTTGCGATCAGCGTCTTGAGATCGGTTTCGCCTGGCATGGTTCGTAATTCCCCATCCCCTGAGGTCGCCTGTCCCTTTAGGGTACCTTGGGTGGCGGTGAACGCCTATCCCCACGGGCCGATGACCCAGCTATCCCCTTGCCTCATCCAAAGTCAGGCGCAGGAGTTCCTAGGCGCATCACAGGCCATCAGGGAATAGGCCATCAGGAAATGGGGGAAATGGCCCTTAGCGGTGCTGCGTCCAGAAATTCAGCTCCTGGCGAATGCGAGACCGCTCCTCGATGCTGGCGTAGCGGAGTTGATGGCGCAGCTCGTTGATGACTTGGCGGCGATGCTGGCTGGAGCTGGGAGGGAGCATGGCAAGTCTCCTGTAATCTGTAGCAACAACTACATTTTTGCGGATCTTGCTCAAAAACTGTAGCGTTGATTACAAAACTTTGCCTAGCGTCAAAGACTTGTAGGGTAGGCGATGGGTAAGTTGGGCGGTGATTGGACGAGGTAGTGGAGAAACACTTCGTCGGCCACAACCCGGCTTTCTAGGAGGGTGAGGCGAGGAGCAACTTCGGCCAAAAAACCCTCACCATCCACCGGAGTGGGGGCGGTGGATCCCCCCAGCAGTAGGGGGCAGAGGGTGAGGTAAACCTCGTGAACTAACCCATGGCGCAGGAGTTCGGCGGTGAGGTATCCGCCACCGAGCAACGCTAGGCTATGGATACCCTGGGCGGGAAACTGAGCCAGCAGTTCTGGCCAATTCCAGGGATCAATCTGGTCATCGGGCATCACCCACAGCCGATCAAAGTGCGCCCCCGATTGCCAGGATGCTGCCCCGGCGGCGGTGGTAATCAGCCCACGGGGGATGGGCTGCTGGAAAAAGCGCCACTGGGAATCGAGCTGGCCAGAGGGCGACCAGACAATGTAGATGGGCTGATCGGTTTGACCTCGCTGACGGCGGGCTTCAATCAGCGAAAGATTGCGGACGCTGAGGGTGGTGCCGTAGGCTCGCAGGGTGCCGCCGCCAAACAGCACGCCATCCGCCGCCGCCACCCTGGCCTCTAGGTGATCGAGATCGGCTTGGGAGGAAAACCGCGCCGCCCGTCGCTGGGCATCGGCAATTTTGCCATCCAGGCTCATGGCCAACACCAGGGTAATCCAAGGCCGATCCATCTACCCCACCAGCACCTCAGCGTTGTAGAGTCCTTCGCCCAAGGCCCAGGTTTGGCGCACCATCCAGGTTTGACGGGCGGTGCGCTGATAAAACCGCATTTCCCAATGGCTGGGTCGGTTGAGGTCGATCATTTCCGCCGCCAGGTTGGCCATGGCCTGGGTTTGGGCCTTGCCTTGGCCCTGGGCGAGCACCAGGCGCAGGTGCTCTTGAATACGCAGGGGCATTTTGCGGGTGGGAGATTTGACGGTACAGGCAAAATTCACCATCACCTGACGCAACCAGGGGGCGGTCAGGGCAAGGGCGAGGCTGTCGGT
The DNA here is from genome assembly GCA_964635665.1 of uncultured bacterium. Lineage (GTDB taxonomy): Bacteria > Cyanobacteriota > Cyanobacteriia > Phormidesmidales > Phormidesmidaceae > Nodosilinea. The sequence continues at coordinate 1,510 of CAZWNR010000013.1, forward strand.
GGTCTGCTGCCATCCGTCTACCTGAAGGGCCATGTCCGGGCAAGACCGCATTCCGCGTTTGTAGGCACGCTCTAGGGTTTGGGTGTAGATCGGCAGAGTGTGGCCCTGTTCCTCAAAGGGGTCGATTAGCTTACAGCAGGGCAACCCTAGGGGGGTAGCATTGGAGCCCCAGGTGGCTTGGCTACGGTCTAAAAAGGCTTGAATTTGATCCGCCAGGGATCCGGTTGGGCAGGCATATAGGGCAAACTTATCCATGGGATTCCCAGATAAACAACATACTGGGACGGCTTTGCTTGGGCCATCCTAGCCACCGCTTTAAAAGACCTGTGTGCCAGCTCGATAGGCGCAATGGGTAGGTTAAAGTCGCTGCCATACCCCAGATACTACTCTACTGCGCCCTGCTGTGGGGGCAAGCAGAGCCAGGATAGGGACGGAAACCCCTTCCAGAGAAGGCTTTGAGCCATTGTTGCCCGCGATTGTTGCGGATGCTTAGGCCAGGATGGCGGTAAATAATTCCGTCATAATAGAAAAATGGCAACTTTTTTACGTCCCCTCAGCTATCGCCATCAGTGGTTATACGATGGCATTTCCCGCACAGCGGCCCTCTCCGTGGGCGGCGAGGCTCGATTTCGTACCCTAGCGCTGCAACAGTTGACCCTGACCCCGGATACTCCGGTCCTGGATCTCTGCTGTGGCAGCGGCCAAACCACCGCCTTTTTGGTGAATCATAGCCAACGGGTGACGGGGCTGGATGCCTCCCCTCGATCCATCGAACGGGCCAGGCGCAACGTGCCCCAGGCCACCTTTGTGGAGGGCTGGGCCGAACGAATGCCCTTGGAGGCCAATTCCTTTGGCCTTGTCCACAGCAGCGCCGCCCTCCACGAGATGGAACCCGGACAACGGCAACAAATCTTTGCAGAAATCTTGCGGGTTCTACGGCCTGGGGGCATAGTGGCAGTAGTGGACTTTCATCGGCCCCACAATCCTATCTACTGGCCGGGGTTAGCCACGTTTCTATGGTTGTTTGAGACCCATACCGCCTGGGCGATGCTCAAGGCCGATATTCCTGACGAGCTCGATCACTTGGGTTTCCAGTCCATCACGTCCCGCCTCTATGCCGGGGGGAGCCTCCAGGTTATCCAGGCCCAAAAACCTCCAACGCCGATCTAGGGCTGAACCACCGCAATCACCACAGGATAGAAAAGATACATAAATAACTGATCCATCCTCCGCGACCTTCAGTATCATTTAGGCCAAGCTAGCGGCTGTTTCTTAGCCTTGTTGCCATGGTCTACCTAGTGGTTTTTCCTCGTATCGTGCCTGGGCTGAGTTCGCCCAACCCAGATATAGATTTTTACGAGAGATCCGCGCCCACGTAGGGGCCTGAATTGCCCTGAGTTAGGGCGATCCAAATAAGTCAATCAGGCCTCTAAAGATACCGAGGGATTTTTGGGTCACATTGTGATCGCTAGGGTTAATTGCTAGCGGTCAATTCCTGGGTTTTTAGGTTGGCCCTAGATTTTCCTCTTCGTAAGTTTTTATACCATTCCTATACCATTCTTAGGTTTGCTTCCTAGGATGGGGAATGAGTGAGCGATAGAACAGTGAGACCACGGCTACGCTGCCGTTGATGGGGTCTCCATGGATGACCCAAGGGTCTAGCTAGGTAAGTTCAATGTCTAAAAAAATACTGCCGTCCGCTACCCTGGCTTCCCAGTAGTCGGTAGCTAGGGACATCGTGCTGGGTACGATCTGGCTTCGTTTTGCCGAGCTTAGGTCGTTTTTAGAATTAACGAAAGATCGTTAAAAAATATCAACAAAAGCACGGATATGTTAACCGTGAAACTTTCGTGGAGCATCGGGGAATGCTGAGTAGTGATTCTAGCGTTGGACGGGCCAAGCTCGATCCAGGAAAACTAGTCCAAGATGATTTCCTGATGCCCCCTGGAGTTAGCCCTTTCCCCCCTCTTTCTATCCCTAGTTGTAGGCGTGCTAGTTTGCCACGGCAAATCCTAGCGAGGGTGGGTTGGCCCTTGGTAATGCCCGATGTTCTACGGCCCGCTATTTGTGGATTTAGGGTGTTCTTTTTGCGATGTTGATTACTGACTAAATGCCCTTGTCTACCGTCACCCCCTCGTTTGTTTATCCCCCGAAGTTTAGGAACGTCACATCATGGCAAACTACCCTAGTCCTCTCATCGTTGTCGATTCTCAGGTGGATGAATGCTGGCGCTTGGTTGATGAGCTAGGCGGCCAGGGTTCTCTCCGCGTCATCCAGGCCGATGAGGATGGGGTGGCGGTAATCACCGAGGCCCTGGGGCATCACCCCACGGATACCCTCATCGTGGTTGCCCACGGTGCGCCAGGACGCATCACCTTGGGCAACACCCCCCTGGATTTGGACAGCCTAGAACGCTACAGCGAGGCCCTAGGTCACTGGTTTGCCACCGATGCCTCGCCCCAAATTTACCTCTACGGTTGTCAGGTGGCAGCGGGGGATGCCGGGGCCGAGTTTTTGGCTAGACTCCACCATCTGACTGGGGCCGGGGTGGCCGCTTCCCCTCGGTTGGTGGGCCATGGGGATTTGGGGGGCGACTGGCAGCTCGATGCCACCGTGGGGCAGGTTTCGCCTCGGTCGTTGATCAGTACCGATTGGGCCGCCCAGTATCAAGCGGTATTGGGGGCCGACAACTTTGCTAGCGCCACGGTGTGGACTCCAGGCACCAGCACCGGAACCACCGTGGGGGCCACCCACCAGTTGGGCGAACCCATCCACGACCCCAACGTCAGTGGATTAAACCAGTCTGTGCAGGAGAGCCTCAACAATTCGATCTGGTGGCAGTGGACCGCAACCACCACAGGGCTGATTACGGTGGATACCCTCGGCAGCGCCCTCAACAATACGGTGCTGGCGGTGTATACGGGGGGTTCCGTCAACAGCCTCAACCAGGTGGCCTTTAGCGACAACATCAGCGGCAGCAACCTCAAGAGCCAGGTGACCTTTACCGCCGTGGCGGGTACCACCTACTACTTTGCGGTGGATGGGGTTGGATCCTCTACGGGGGCTGTGCAGCTCAACCTGAATACGGCTCCGCAGATTACCCCGAACCAAGTCTTTAACATTAACGAGCACTCGGCCAATGGAACGGCGGTGGGTACGGTGACCGCCAACGAGCCCGGACTGACCTGGTCGCTAGTATCGGGCAACCCCGACAACGACAACGACGGCAACCGAGCCTTTCTGATTAACGCCAGCACGGGGGCGATTACCCTCAACGATTCGGGCGATCTCGACTTTGAAACCTTTGTCACCGCCTATAACCTGCTGGTGCGGGCCACCGATGCCGGGGGGCTGGGCAACGAGCAGTTGGTCACCGTCAACGTTTTGGATGTCAACGAAGCCCCGATCATCACCGGGCTAACCACCAACCAGAGCAGCATCAACGAGGGTGGCCAGATTACCTTGTCGGGCAGCTTTAGGGATGCCGATGCCGGCGATCTGCATACGGTCACCATCAGTTGGGGCGATGGCACCAGTGAGGTAATTGGCAGCGCGAACCTGACTGGCCCCGATGCCAACGGCAATTTCTCCTTCACCAACCTGCGCCACACCTACCAAGACAACGCTACCTACACCATCACCATGACGGTGGAAGATGCCAGCGGCCTCACCTCAGCCCCGCGCACCGTCGCCGTGGTGGTGAATAACCTGCCGCCCACCATCACCCAGGGCTCAACGCTGGCCATTTCGGTGAACGAAGACAGCCCCACCACATTTACCCTCAATGCCACCGATCTGGGGCGACTGGATACCCTCACCTGGGGCATTCTCAACCAGGCCCGCAACGGCACGGCCAGTGTGTCCACCTCGCCCACGGGCCGCAACCAAATTATTTCCTACCTGCCCAACCCCGACTTTTCGGGCACCGACACCTTTGAGGTGCAGGTGGCAGATAACAACGGCGGCTTCGACACCATTGTGGTGAACGTGACCGTGGTGCCCCAGCCTGACCCACCGAGGGGCCTCAACATTTTGGGGGATGCGACCACCATCAACGAAGGGGAGACCTTCACCCTAACGGGGGTTTTTTCAGATCCGGACCTTGGGGATACCTTTACGGTCACCATCAACTGGGGGGATGGCAGCCCTGCGGTGGTACTGTCTAACAGCAATGTGACCAACCTAGGCAGCGGCAACTATCGCTTTACCGCCAGCCACACCTACCTGGCCGATAGCGGCGCTGGAGCCTTCTCCATTAGCGCCATTGTGCGAGATTCCGCCAGCTTAACCGTCAGCGATACCCTGTCGTTGACCGTGGCCAATGTGGCTCCCACCATTGTGCAGGGGGCGTTCCTGGCGCTGAGCACCAACGAAGACACCCCCCTCACCTTCAATCTAAGCGCAACGGATCCGGCGGATACCAGCTTCCAGTGGTCGGTGGTGGCCCAGCCCCCCAACGGCACCGTTACCTTTGTCACCAACCCCAGCGGTTCCGGGAACCAAACCCTGGTCTTTACCCCAGCGCCTAACTTTGACCAAAACGCCAGCTTTGATGTCCAGGTCAGCGATGGCCATGGCGGGGTCAGTGTCATCAGCGTGCTGGTGGATGTGGAACCCGTCAACGACAATCCGGCGAGCCTGGCCATTACCCCCGACTTCACCACCATCAATGAAGGCAGCAGCATTAGCCTAACGGGCAGCTTTACGGACGTAGACAGCGGCGACAGCCACACGGTCACCATTGACTGGGGCGATGGCACCCCCGTCACCACCCTAGCCGCCACGGATTTGACCCTGGCGGGCACCACCTACACCCTGCCCGCCCGCAGCCACACCTACGCCGATGAGGGCAACTACACCGTTACCGTTCTTGTCGAGGACGCCGACGGGGCCACCGCCACCCGCACCCAGGCGATCACCGTTAACAACGTTGCCCCCGCCATTCTGATTCCGGGGGCGGGGCCAGCGGGGCCAGCGATTACCCTGCCCCTCGGACAGGAAGATACTCCGGTGCTCTTCTCCCTGGGAGCGCTGGATCCGGGGGTAACCGATGCATTACAGTGGCGTGTTTCCGCCGCTCCAAACCAGGGCACGGTGACGATTCTACCCGCCGTGGCCGGACAACCCCAGGAATTTCGCTACACGCCCAACCTGAATGTGTCTGGGGCCGATTTCTTCACCCTAGAACTGAGCGATGGCGACGGCGGCGTAGATACCGTGGTGGTCAATCTCTTCCTAGATGCGGTCAACGACCTGCCCGTGATTGCGGCCAACCAGTTCACGGTCACCGAGGGGCAACCGCTGCTGATTACCCAGGCCAACCTCAATGCCACCGACATTGAAACCTTTGGCCCCAACTTGGCCTTTGAGATCACCGGGCTCGCCCCAGGGGAACGGTTTGCCGTGACGGGCAAGCCAGACAACTTCTTTAGCCTGCTGGATGTAATTGAGGGGCGCGTCACCTTTATTGACGATGGCAACGAAACGCCCCCCGCCTTCACCATTACGGTGCGGGATGGCAGCGCTGGCGGGGTGGTCAGCGCTCCGGCCAACATCACCTTTATTCCGGTCAACGATGCCCCGGTGATTGTCAACCGCAGCTTCACGGTCACCGAGGGCCAAACCGTGCTGCTGACCACTCTAAACTTCACCGCTACCGATGAGGAATTGGTGAACGATGGCGCACTGGTCTACAACATCACCCGCCTTGAAGGCGGCGTGCTTCAGGTGAGTGGCGTCACCCGTACGTCCTTTACCCAGGCCGACATTGACGGTGGTCGGGTCACCTTTGTGCATGGTGGCGACGACATTGTGCCTGTGTTGGAATACACCGTCAGCGACGGATTGCTCTCTACCCCCAGTACTGCCGTGGTCAACTTTATTAACGTTAACGACCCGCCTCGGATTCTGGCCAACAGCCTCACCCTCACCGAGGGCGATGTCGTCACCATCACCCTCCAAAACATCGACGCCACCGACCCCGACAACGATGATAACGCGCTGATTTTTGAGATCACTGGCCTCGATCCGGCGGCGGGCACCTTTGAACGGCGAGCCAGCAGTGGCACCCCCTTCAGCCCCACGACCAGCTTCAGCCGCCAGGACATCATCGATGGCAATGTGCGGTTTGTGCATTCTGGCCAACAGGTAGCCCCCGCCTATACCCTGACGGTGCGGGATGCGGAACCCCTGACCGCCAGCGGCCCCGCTGTTGTGAGCTTCACCACGGTGAACGACACCCCCGTCTTTGGGGTGAACACCCTCACCCTCAACGAAGGGCAGACCTTGGTGCTGTCGGCCAGCAATATTTTGACCCAGGACGAAGAGACCCCTGCCGCTGGCCTGCTTTACACCGTGAGCGGCCTCAGCGGTGGGCGGTTTGAGTTGGTCGCCAGTCCGGGTACGGCGATTGTTAGCTTCACCCAAGACGACATCAACAATGGTCGGGTGCAGTTTGTCCACAATGGCGACGAAGTGGCCCCCACCTACACCCTCACCGTCAGCGATGGGGTGAACGAGGTGGAAAGCGAGGCGACTATCGTCTTTAGCAACCTCAACGATGCGCCGACCCTGATCAACAACCGCCTCACCATTGCCGAGGGCCAAACCCGGCTGATTACCACCACCGACATTAACGCCAGCGACGTTGAGGACAACGACAACACCCTCCTCTTTGTGGTAGGGCAGATTGCAGCCAGCGTGTTTATCGAAAACGCGGTCTTTGCGGGGGGAGAATTCCAGCTGCGCAACGGCAGTGGTGTGTTTGTGACCACCAGCCGCTTCACCCGCGAGGACATCATTAACCAACGGGTGCGGTTTGTGCACAATGGCACCGAAACCACCCCTGCCTACGCCATTCAGGTGCGCGATAGCGGCGGCGGCAACACCTTTAGGAATGCCGAGGTCACCTTTACCTCGGTGAACGATCTGCCCGTGGTGCAGCAGAATCGGATGACCATCGAGGAAGGGGGGGCCTTCCTGTTCAACACCAACCTTCTAGATCGGGATTTGGCCACCACCGACGAGGAAACCCTCAACAAAACCCAGATTGTCTACACCGTCACCGCCGTCAGCGCCGGGCAGTTTGAGGATGTCTCCAATGCCGGGGTCGCCATCACCAGCTTCACCCAGCAGCAACTCGATGACCAGACCATTCGCTTTGTCCACAACGGCGGCGAAGCCCCCCCCAGCTACACCCTCAGCGTCAGCGATAGCCAGGGCGGCCTAGTCACCAGCAACGGCAACGTCACCTTTACCAACGTCAACGATCCACCGACCTTTACGGCCAACAGCTTTGCCCTGACGGAAGGCGGCACCGTAGTGCTGACCACCGCCAACATCAGCGCCACCGACGTAGAAAGTCTAGGGGCCAATCCCAACCTGCGATTCAATATTACGGCGGTGACCGGGGGCCGCTTCGAGCGGGTGAGCGCTCCCGGAACGGCGATCTTTAGCTTTACCCTAGAGGACATCATTCTGGGGGATATTCAGTTCACCCAGCCCCCCGCCGACGAAGAGACGATTCCCACCTACACCATCTCCGTCACCGACAACGATCTCACGTCGCCCCAAACAACGACCCAGGTGGGCACCATTAACTTCACGCCGATCAACGATCGGCCAACTATTGCGGTCAACACCCTAACCATTACCGAGGGCGGCACGGTGCTGTTTGGGGATGTGGTGGGTGGCGCTACGGATGGTGTGCTACGGGCCACCGACCCAGAAACCAGCGCGGGCCTGTTGCAATACAGCGTCAGCGGCGTGGTGGGAGGCCAGTTTGAGCTAACCAGCACGCCAGGGGTGGCCATCGTCTCCTTCACCCAAGCCCAGGTAACCGCCAACCAAGTGCGTTTTGTGCAGGATGGCACCAGCGTCGTGCCCAACTACACCGTAACCGTGACGGATCTCCAGGGCCTAACGGGGACAGGGATTCCTACGGTCACCTTCACCGATGTCAACGATCCGCCCACCATTACCCTCAATACGCTGACCATCGGCGAGGGACAGACGGTGGTGCTCGGCAGCACCAACCTTCAGTACAGCGACGAGGAATCCAGCCCTGCCCAGGTGACCTATACGGTCGCAGGGGTAACTGCCGGACGGTTTGAGCGGGTTGCAACCCCTGGAACGGCCATTACCAGCTTTACCCAGGCGGAGGTGAATGCGGGCGCGATTCAGTTCGTCCACAACGGCACCGAAACTCCACCCACCTACACCCTCACCCTCACGGATAGTGGTTCGGTGTCGGGTGCGCCTACTACCACGGCCCCCAGTACGCCCGTCGTCAACTTTACGCGGGTGAATGACCGACCCAGCATCACCACCAACACCCTGACCATTACCGAAGAGGGATCGGTGATTTTGGGGGCTGGCAACCTGGTGGCCAACGATGAAGAAACCGCCGTTGCCAGCCTGACCTACGTGGTGGAAGCCGTCACCAATGGTCGCTTTGAACTCACCACCGCTCCGGGCACGGCAATCACCACCTTTAGCCAGGTGCAGTTGAATAATGGCGAGGTGCGGTTTGTCCACGATCCGGCTAGTGAGGAAAACCCGCCCACCTATACCCTGCGGGCCCGAGATACCGAGGGTGCCCTGAGCGATCCTAGCAGCGCCACGGTCACCTTCAACCCCATCAACGACACGCCCACCTTCTCGGTGAACACCCTCACCATCACCGAAGGCACGGCTGTGGTGCTCACGGCAACCAACCTGTTTGCAGAGGATGAGGAATCGGGGCCAGCGAACCTGACCTACCAGGTGCAAAGCCTTACCAACGGCCAGTTTGAGCGGGTGGCTACCCCCGGCACGGCAATTACTAGCTTTACCCAGGCCGAGGTGATTGCGGGGGCCATTCGGTTTGTCCACAACGGCAGCAACAGTGCGCCCACCTACACCCTGCGAGTAACCGATGGCGGTGGCCTCTTTGCCGATTTGGCCGCAACGGTGAACTTCACGCCGGTCAACGATGATCCCGTGTTCTCGGTCAACACCCTCACCCTCAACGAGGGCCAAACCGTGGTGCTGGGCAATGCTAACCTCTTGACCACCGACGAGGAATCGGGAGCCACCGCCCTCACCTACCAGGTGCAGAGCGTTGCCAATGGGCGGTTTGAGCGGGTGGCCACCCCCGGCACGGCGATCACCAACTTCAGCCAAGATGATGTTGCCAATGGGCGGGTACAGTTTGTCCACAACGGCAGTGAGCTAGCGCCCACCTACACCCTGGTGGTCACCGATGGGGGCGGGACGTCCGTCACCCGTGCCAGCACCATCAACTTCACCAATGTCAACGATGCCCCGACCTTCCAGGCCAGCAGCATCGCGATCACGGAGGGGGCGACGATCACCCTGGGGCTGAGCAACATCAACGCCACCGACCCCGACCATCCCGTCGATCAGATTGTCTACTCGGTGGCCAACGTGGTGGGCGGCAGCTTCTTCTTCAATGGCTCACCGCTGGCCCCCGGCACCACCTTCAATGCGGTGGATCTCTCCCTAGGACGGGTCACCTTTACGGACGATGGCGACAACAACCCGCCTAGCTTCGACCTGATCGCCAGGGATCCCTCGACGGCCTCGACCACGGTGGCGGCTACGGTGACCTTTACCGCCGTCAACGATGCCCCCAGGCTGACGACCAATCAGTTCAACATCATCGAAGGCCAGCCCCTGGTGTTGAGCAGCCTTAACCTGGTGGCCAGCGATGAAGAAACCACCGACCCCACGCGGCTGATCTACCGGGTGCGGAGCGTAACCGGGGGTGGATTCTTCACCATTCCCGATGGCGACGAGGTGTTTACCTTCACCCAGGCTCAGATCAATGCGGGCAACGAGATTGTCTTCCGCCATGATGGGTCTGAAACCACGCCCTCCTTCACCATTGAGGTCACGGATCCCAATGGCGGCACCTCGGGCCAGGTGCCAGCGGTCATCACCTACAACCGCGTCAATGATGCGCCGGTGTTTAGCCGCAATGCGCTGACCATTGCCGAGGGCCAAACCGTGGTGCTGTCCACCAGCGATATCACGGTGAGCGACATTGATACGCCCCTCAGTTTGCTGAGCTTCACGGTGGATGCGGTGCAAAACGGCTTCTTTACCGTGGATGGCACGGTGCTGGCGGTGGGCGGTACCTTCACCCGGACTCAACTGGTGCTGGGGCAGGTGTCCTTTACCGCTAGCAACGATGGGCTCACCCCGGCCTATACCCTCACCGTCAACGACAACGATCCGCTAGGGTCTCGGCCCGCGACCCGTGCCGCCACGGTCACCTTCAACCCCGTCAACGATCTGCCTCAGATCACGGTGAACACCTTCCCCATCACCGAGGGGCGCAACCTAGAACTCTCTACGGCCAACCTGGATGCCACCGATGAGGAAACCACCAACCGCAGCCAACTGGTCTACACGGTGTCTGGGTTGCAGGGCGGGGTCTTCTTTAATGTGGGCACCGGGTCGAACGTCACCTCCTTTAGCCAGCTGGAGATCGATAATCGGCTGATTTTCTTCCGCCACAACGGCAGCGAAACCCCCGCCGCCTTCACCCTCTCCCTCTCCGATGGCAATGGGGGCACCACGGTGGCACCGGGCAACGTTATCTTTACCCCACTCAACGACCCACCGACCCTCTCGATCAACGCCTTCCCCATCACCGAGGGGGGCACCCTGAAGCTGTCGAATGCCAACCTATCGGCGGTGGATCTCGACAATACCCCGGCCCAGCTTCGGTACACGGTGGGCAGTCTGGTCAGGGGGCAATTTAGCCGCGATACAAATCTCGATGGCGTACCCGATGCGCCAGGCATTACCACCTTTACCCAGCAGGAGGTGCTAGACGGTCTGATCTTCTTCATCCACGATGGCAGCGAGGTCGCGCCGAGCTTTACCCTCGCCCTGGCCGATAACGACGTGACCCTGGCCCCGGCCAACGCCAACGTCACCTTTACTCCGGTGAACGATGCCCCACAGAACGTGGTGCTCACCCTCAGCACCACCACCCTCAACGAAGGAAGTGCGGTCATCCTCAACGGCACCTTTGTGGATGTGGATTCCACCGTCCACACCGTCACCATTGACTGGGGCAATGGCACCACCACCACCATCCCCACCAGCCAGATTGTCAACAATGGTGGCGGCAACTTTAGCCTGCCCGCCATCAACCGTACCTACACCGATGACGGGGTGTTTGTGATTACGGCCACCGTCAACGATGGCCAGGGTACGGCCCTGGGCACCACCACCATTACGGTCAACGACGTGCCGCCTACGGTACCGCTGTCGGGATCTGGCCCCGTCAAGGCCAACAGCCCCTACACCCTCACCATTGGCACGCCCGTTGACCCCGGCGATGACCAATACGTGGCCTTCCAGATAAATTGGGGCGATGGCACCACCACCACCGCCACCCAGCCGGGGGATGTCACCAAGGTGTATAAAGCCTTTGGCACCTACACCATCACCGTCACCGCCATTGACAACCAAGGGCAGTCCTTTAGCGGCGGCACCGAAACCGCCACGATTCTCTATCCCATTACGGACTTTACGGGGGATGGGTTGACCGATGTCTTCTGGCGGTTTGAACCCGGCGTAGACAATATCATTTGGACCCTGGATGCCGCCGGCAACGTCACCAACGGCCTGACTGTGCGCCCCCTAGATAGTGGCTTTAGCATCCAGTCGGTGGCCGACTTTAACAACGATGGCCGCAACGATGTCTTTTGGCGCAATCCCTCCTCCGGAGACATGGGCCTCTGGCTGATGGATGGGGCGACGGTGCAAGGGGGAATCCTCCTCCCCGTCGTGGATCCCACCTGGAGCATTGTTGGCTTCACCGACTTCAATAACGACGGCAGCCAGGATGTGCTGTGGCGCAATATCACGGGGGCCAACGTGATCTGGACGCTCCAAGAGGGAGAACTGGTGGATGGCTTGGTGCTGCCCTCCTTGGATCCCAGCTTTGAGATGGCGGCCCTCACCGACATCAACCAGAATGGCTTTGACGATATCGTGTGGCGCAATCCCACCACGGGCCAAAACCTAGTCTGGCTGATGAACGGCACCACCTTCTCCAGCGACACGAACCTGACGCCGGTGGATCCGGCCTACGACCTCGTAGCCGCCACCGACCTGACGGGGGACGGCATCGACGACTTTGTCTGGCAGCACCAGTTTGCCCCCGAAGTGGTCGTGTGGGAAATGGGGCCAAACGGCACCATCGCCAATGGCGTCCTGCTGCCCGCGTTGGATTCTGCCTACGAACTACGGGGGGCCACCGACCTCAACGGCGACAACCAAACCGATCTGCTCTGGCGCAACTCCACCACCGGGGATACCTTCGCCTGGGCCATGAACGGCACCACCGTAGCCAGCACCATCAACTATCCCGATCCCCCGGTGGGTTGGCAGGTGTATGTGTAGGTTGTAAACGGTATGGGCGGGGGCAACCACTCCCGCCTCCACCTGATAACAGCCTGGGAGATCCCCCAACGTCCCCCTTGGCAAGGGGGACGTTGAGTCTGGTGGAAAGCGGTAGCCCCCTAGGGTGGGGAGATCTTTACAGGGGCGTCAGTTCTTGGAGGTCGCGGGGGCGGAGGCGATCCGCTGTCACCCGGCCATCGCCCATGGTGATGATGCGCTGGCTGTGGCGGGCCACCTCGTGGGAGTGGGTGATGTTAACGATGGTGATGCCCCGCTGATGAAGCTGGTCAAAAATGGCCAGCACATCCGCCGCCGAGGCCGAGTCGAGGGCTCCGGTGGGTTCATCGGCCAGCAGCAGGGCAGGCTGGTTCACAATCGCCCTAGCAATGGCCACCCGCTGCTGTTGCCCCCCAGAAAGCTGGCTGGGGCGTTTGTCTAAACGATTGGCTAAGCCCATATAGGTGAGGGCTTGGATGGCCCGTTTGCGTCGCTGGATTCTCCCCATCCCGGCATACATCATGGGCAGCACCACATTTTCTAGGGCGGTGAGGTGGGGCAGCAGTTCGTAGCGCTGAAAAATAAAGCCAATTTTGCGGTTACGAAGGCGGGTGAGCCGAGTTTTGCCAAGCTTGGAGACATCCAGTCCGTCTAGCCAATAACGTCCGCTGGTGGCCCGATCCAGGCAGCCAATCAGGTTCATTAGGGTAGATTTGCCAGAGCCAGACTGCCCCATAATGGCGCAGTATTCGCCGGGATAGATGGCCAAATTCACCTGGTCGCAGGCCCGTACCACCGCCTCGCCGCTGCCATAGACCCGCGAGATCCCCTCCATGCGAATCACGGGCACCGGGGTAGACCCATTGGGCGAATTAGGCACAGCATTCATAGGCAATTGGGGTTGAAATCGGTGGACATGGACTCTGGATTGAGTCAACCGTAGGGGTGAGGTCTCCTTGCCCACGGATACCGGAAACCAGTCGGATTGAGCATGAAGGGCCAAGGCAGGCCAGACGACCGATCCAGCGTCAGACCCATCTTGAGGCCACGATAACCCTAGGGTACAGTTATCCCTAGGGTATGACGATGATATCTAGGCAAGCACTGGGGCCATTTCTGGAGAAAATTCAATGCTAGCAACCCAACATCCTGTCCTGCAACGGTTTTGGTACCCCGTGATGCCGCTGGCCGATCTGGCCTCTGGCCCCCAGTCTTTTACGCTGCTGGGGCAGCCCCTAGTGCTGTGGCAAACGGAGGACGGCACCCCCGCCGCCCTGCGAGATCGCTGCTGCCATCGTTCGGCCAAGCTGTCGATGGGGGTGGTTGAAAACGGTTGTGTGCGCTGCCCCTACCACGGCTGGGCCTACAACGGCGAGGGCGCTTGTACCCGCGTGCCCCAGCTAGAGGCCGGATCGGCTATCCCTAAAACCTACCGGGTAGACGCCTTTCAGTGCCAGGAACGCTACGGCTATGTGTGGGTATGCCTATCCAGCGATCCGCTGCTGCCCCTGCCGGAAATTCCTGAAGCGGATGATCCCCAAAACCGCCTGATTCCCCAATTCTGCGAGCCCTGGCACTGTAGCGGCCTGCGGGTGATGGAAAACTCCTTCGACAACGCCCACTTCAGCATCGTCCATGCCGAATCCTTTGGCGTTACCGAACAACCCAAGCCCGTTAGGTCAGAACTGGTGCCGCTGGAACTGGGCCTCAAGGCCTACGCGACGGTGCCCGTGGTCAACCCGCCCCTCCAGCAGCAAATCCTCAACATCCCCGACCGCCTCACCCTGCGCGAGGTGGAATCGACCTGGTATGTGCCCTTTAGCCGCACCCTCAAGATCACCTATCCCAACGGCTTGATGCACCTGATCTTTACGGCGGCCACCCCCATGGATGATGGCACCTCCCAGGTGGTACAGTTCTGCGTACGCAACGACACCGAAGCCGACGCCAGCGCCGAGGCCATCATTGCCTTTGATCGCCAGGTGGTTAACGAAGACAAGATCGTGCTGGAATCCACCGACTACGATACCCCCGTGGACGTAACCACCGAGCAGCACATGCCCTCGGATCAGCCGGGAATCGTCATGCGGCGACAGTTGGCCGCCCTGTTCAAGGCCCACGAAACCCCTTCCGCCCAGCCCGCCCTGGCCGAGGCGTAGCCCCTCGACAACACCGCCCATCTACCCCCTGAGGCCTGCCCGTCTACCCCAATGGCCTGGGCTGCCGTAGGTCTTGCCCTTTCCTGTCCTGAGCCTGCCCTATGCTGACCTTTGCCCCCTGGGACTTTCTGCTTCAAGCCTACGTGGACGATCAGGGCTTGGTAGACTATGGCCGCTGGCGGCAGGAATCCATGCCCCTGCTGACGGACTGGCTGGAAGAACTGCGCACCGTCGTCGTCGCCGATCTCACCCCAGAAGAGCACCTCGCCTTTTGGCTCAACCTCTACAACGCCCTGATGGTGCAGGAGGTGCTGCTGCGCTACCCCATTGCCTCCATTCGGCCCAAACTTCTGGGCATCCCCAACTGGCTGGGGCTGTTGGCGTTCCTCAGCCGCCCCGTCTATCGGCTCAACAGCCAACCCCTCAGCCTCAACCACATCGAACACCGCAAACTGCGGGCCACCTTTGGCGATCCACGCATTCACTTTGCCCTGGTCTGCGCCTCCCTGGGGTGCCCCATCCTGCGCAACGAAGCCTACCTGCCCGGTATCGTCGAAGCCCAGCTCGACACCGACGCCCAGCGCTTCCTCAACAACCCAGAAAAAGTCCGCTACGATGCCGACCAGAAGATTCTCTATTGCAGCAAAATCTTCCAGTGGTACGAGAAAGACTTTCTGGCAGCGGCCCCCTCCATCACCGCCTACATCGCCCAATACAACCCCCAAGTACCCGCAACCGCCGAGGTTCGCTATCTGCCCTACGACTGGACGCTCAACCAGCGCACCGCCTAACCCCTGCCGTCCTGCCCTGGTTGCCTACCCAAAGCGACCATAGACAAGGTGGTTGAGTAACGTAACCTCAGTTCGGGATAAGGAAAAGAGAGGCTTTGTAAGCTGATATCAACTATGGTCATTCCAAGCAGACTATCCTGAAAACACTATAGTTTGGGGTCGTGGTGGAGATTCATCGCCTCCACCATGCAGCATAGTTCTAGGGCATGGTTAAGTCAGGAGGATAGGTCATCATGAAGGGGTTTCATCGACAACGGAGTTCTGAGGAAACCCTCAGTCATAGCAGGACTCCCGTACCCCATGAGCAATCGCGATGGCATGACTTTTGGGGAGAGGCACGGACTCGAATTCTGGTTTGGTACATTGTTATTCTAGCCCTCTCCTTTGGTATCGCTATTCCGGCCTTTCGTCAACTTTTGTTTGCCCGAGTGGATGCCCGCTTTCGGGAGGATATGGCAGGGGAACTACAGGATTTCAAGGAGTTATTGTCTGGCACTGTTGATCTAGCAAAACTAGAGAATAATCGTATCCGCGACAATGCACAAAATACTAGCAGGGGCAATCAACCCCTGAGTGAGAGTGAAAAGCAACTGATTCAAGATCTGCAAATTCCTAGCAATACAGAAGAGACAAAGCGCTTCTTCGATGCATATCTAAGCGTTGAAATCCCAGAAGACAATATTTTCTTTATTACTTTTGTGGATGGAAAATTCTATGATTCTAGCCCTAAGGCTTTGCCTAAAGATCTGAAGCCAGACTCTGCTCTGATGCAGCAGTTTTCAACCCAGTCTGAACCAAGTCAAGGCCAACAGGAAAGTAAGAACCGTGATATTAACCGTTTCTCCTACTTAGTGGAACCCGTTAAACCTAATGGCCAACACCTAGGCTCCCTCGTCATTGTCCATAGTGCTGAAGAACATGCGGAGATTTTAGAAGCGGTTACGGTCATTATTCAGGTTGCGGTTGTCGTGCTCTTGATTGCACTATGGCTGGTATGGTTTGCGGCGGGGCGAATTTTACAACCGCTCCAGTCCTTAGCTACAACGGCTCAATCCATTAGTGGCACCGACTTAAAGCAGCGTATTCCCGTTCAGGGTAAGGGCGAACTGGCTAAGTTAGCGGCTATCTTCAACGAGATGATGGATCGTCTAGAAAGTTCCTTTGTCAGCCAGCGCAATTTCATTAATGATGCTGGTCATGAACTACGCACGCCCATTACCATCATGCGTGGACATCTAGAATTGATCGGTGATAGTCCAGCCGAACAACAGGAAACCCTCGCGGTTGTGATGGATGAGCTGGATCGGATGGGAAGTTTTGTCGAAGACTTAATTCTTTTGGCGCGTTCAGAACGTCCAGATTTTTTGCAGCTTGAAGTGGTGGATGCCGCCGCCATTACCCACGAGATTTTTGATCAAGCCCAAGCCTTAGCCCCGCGCCACTGGCAGCTAGAGACGGTGACTAAAGGCCAAATTGTCGTGGATCGACAGCGCCTCACCCAAGCCCTGATGCAGTTGGTTCACAATGCTATCCAATACACGGCAACCACTGATTTTATTCGCCTGGGCTCGGCCATTCGCCAGGGTAATATTCACTTTTGGGTGCAAGATAATGGCGAAGGTATTGCCCCAGAAAATCAGCAGCGAATTTTTGGCCGCTTTGCCAGGGTTTCAGACCATCGTCGCCGTTCTGAGGGGGCAGGGTTGGGCCTATCCGTTGTTCAGGCCATCGCTCAGGCCCATGGGGGCGAAGTATCACTGCACAGCCAAG
>CAZWNR010000014.1:0-18493 GCA_964635665.1 uncultured bacterium
CTCACGGCCATTGTTCCCGGTGAGGCCGGACGGGTGCTCTACGAAGGTAACTCCTGGCGAGCCCGCTGTGACGATGAGGCCATCACCATTGGAGCCAACCAGGAGGTTGTTGTCGTGCGGCGCAAGGGCAATACCCTGTACGTGATGCCCGAAGACGCCATCAAGGAATGGCAGCCCTAAACAACCATTAGCAAAGCGCATCAAAAATAGAAAAAACTTATATATTTTACACAATATTATTTGACTGAATTATCGCTAAGCTAGGAACATGTTCAGCTGCACCCTAGGAGCATTCAACTATGACCCCCATCACTGCCCTGCAAGACCAGGCCATTGCCGCCCCCGCATCCCCGTCCCTTGATCGCCCCACGACCCTAGAGGCGCGGCTGCAAGTGGCCCTAGAACACGCCCGTCGCCTAACGGCCATGTATGGGGTGGAATCTCGCGACGTGGCCATCGCCTGGGATACGGTGGAAGACCTGTGGACGGCCCAACGGCGGCAGCAGGCCCAAACTCCCTTTGAGCACTATTGCGAAACCTATCCCGATGCCCCCGAAGCCCGCATCTACGAGGTTTAGGTCGGTTTAGGTTGGGTCGATTCAGCAACGACAGACTTTAGCTTTCCTCATCTATCGAGTCGCCACTCTGCGAGTTTTCGAGACCGCCAGGGTGGCGATTTTCTATGCCCTCTCAAAGTGCCTCCAACGCGAACCTTGCGACCCGGCAGAAACGCTAAAATTCAACCAGCGCTCAGCATGAGGAAAGGCCATGTCTGTTGTCGTAAAACCCATGACCCTAGAGGACTACCTCGCCTATGACGACGGCACCGACACCCGCTACGAACTGGTGAATGGAGAACTCGTCGCCATGCCGCCAGAAAGTGACCTCAACCATTGCATTGCTTCGTTTCTGTTTGCCACGCTATTGCAGTTGGGCATTCCTTACTATCAGTTGAGGATTGGTGCCCAAATTGCCGTCAGTGGAGCCAAGGCCACCGCTCGCGAGCCAGATTTAGTGGTGCTCTCAGAGACCGCCGCCGAAGCGCTAGAAGGGGCCAGCAGCGACCTACTCACCTACGATATGCCGCCGCCGTTGCTGGTGGTGGAAGTGGTCAGCCCTGGCCAGGGCGACCGGGATTATCGCCACAAACGCAGCGAATATGCCGCCCGCTGTATCCCGGAGTATTGGATCGTAGACCCCACCGCCCAAAAAGTGACGGTGCTGGAATGGGTGGACGGCCTGTATGAAGATCGCGTTTACGTTGGGGAAGCGGTGATTCAATCCCCAAACTTGCCCAACCTGAATCTTGTCGCCGCAACGGTTTTGGCCGCAGGGCGATGAAGCTGAACGACTCTAGTGATGGGGTGGTTTGAATTCAGCGTGATGAATCGACTAATCAAAATGGCATGATCGATTAATCAACCCAGGATTCCCTCCCATGACAACGGTGCTTAATCTTGATGTCTTGACCCAAGGTTTAACCAGGGAGCAATTTGTCCGCCTGTGCGACAGTAATCCAGACCTGCGGCTAGAGCGTTCTCCCCAAGGCGAGTTGGTGATTATGAGTCCAGTCGGTGGCGAAAGTGGGAACCGCGAGGCGACGCTGATTACCAAGGTTGGCCTTTGGAACGAGCAAACGCAGTTGGGTTTCGTGTTTAGTTCATCCACCGTCTTCAGCTTGCCCCAGGGGGGAGATCGATCCCCCGATGTGGCCTGGGTGGCGAAATCCCGCTGGTTGGCCCTCAGCCCCGCCGACCGGGAAGCCTTTCCGCCCCTCTGCCCCGATTTTGTCATTGAGTTGCGCTCCCGCAGCGACCGTCTCCAACCTTTGCAGGCCAAGATGGAGGAATATCTGGCCAGCGGATTGCGCCTGGGTTGGATGATTAACCCCCAAGATCAGCAGGTTGAAATTTACCGCCCTAACCAATTACCCCAGGTGTGTGCTTTGCCCGCGCGGCTCTCCGGGGAAGAGGTGTTGCCCGGTTTTGAGTTGGCGCTTTAACGTGGACGCTTTAACCGTGATGGGGATCTTGGTGGGGGATGAGGGAGTGGGGTTTTTCGAGGCCGTGTTTTTCCATCAGGGCTTGATCGCCCATCACGGCGGTAGGGCAACCATCGGCGATGATGCGGCCTTCGTCGATCAGCAGAACCCGGTCGCAGACCTCTAGGACAAATTCCAGATCGTGGGAGGAGATCAGCAGGGTTTCGGTGGAGTTTTTGAGAAAGCGGATCAGGCGGCGGCGGGTGCGGAGGTCGAGGCTGGCGGTGGGTTCGTCGCAGAGGAGAATTTTGGGGGTCATGGCCAGCAGTCCGGCGATGGCGACCATTTGCTTTTCGCCGCCAGAGAGGTGGTGGGGCAATCGGGGCAGCAGGGGCGTGATACCCGTCATTTCGGCGGCATGGCACACACGGGCTTCCACCTCAGCAGGGTCTAGGCCCATATTCTGGGGGCCAAAGGCGATGTCGTCGCGCACGGAGGCAGAAAAGAGTTGGTCGTCGGGATCTTGGAATAACAGCCCCACCTCTGGCCGAAACTGTCCCGGATTCAGCGGTGCTTCAAATAGGGCAATCTCCCCGGTGCTGGGGGTGAGGACGCCGCAGAGCAGCATAAACAGGGTGGTTTTGCCGCAGCCGTTGTGGCCAATGATGCCTAGCCGTTCCCCTTCGCGTACGGTTAGATTGATGCCGCACAGCACATCGGGTTGGTCGGGGTAGGAAAAGGAAAGCCCTTGGGCGGCAATCGCCACGGGCCGCTGGCCAGGGGTGGTCATTTGGTTGAGGCTGGTGGAAACGGAATCCATCATCGGCGCAAGAGTCCTTCTGCAATCACAATAGCCGCCGCCGCTAGGAGGACGACCCCCGTCAGCAGCCAGCTTAGTTTTGGGTCTTGGTGGGCTGTCCTGGAGCTAGGATTTGGGGCCACCCCGTAGCCATAGCCCCGCAGCCGCATGGCTTTGTAGACCCGTTCCGACTGTTCGTAGCTGCGAATCAGTAAGTTCCCCGCCAGTATGGCCCGTTGCTGCATGGCCTTCCCGTTGATGCGAAACCAGTGCTGTCGTGCCTGCCCAAAGCCCCGTAGCCGCATGGCCTGCTGCATGGTGGCCAGGGTGTCGGCAATTTCGTAGAGGTAGCGGTAGGCCAGTAGGGTCATATCTGCCAAGATGACGGGCAAGCCTAGGCGGCGCATGGTGTTCAAAATCGTCAAAAACGGCGTGGTGCCCAGCAAGATGAAGCCTAGGGTCAAAATTGACAGGAAACGTCCTAAAATCAACGCTGTAGCCTGTAAACCCTCTTGACGCAAAGTGAGCCAACCCCATTGGGCCAGCACCGTTTCGCCGACGGTCAGCGGCAGCACCACCACCACCGCTAGGATGAACAATCCCGGATAGCTCAGCCGTTGTCGCAAAAAGGAAAGGGGGAGCCCTGAGAGGGCATAGAGCAGCAGGGCCAAGCCCAACAGGTAGGGGACTAGGGCCAACTGGCGTACCGTGGCGAAGGCAAACATCAGCGCCAGCAAACTCACCAGCTTTAGGCGGGGTGCCCAGCGGTGAATCACCGACTCGCGGTGGATATAGGTCTCAGAACGCAAGGCTCCCATGTTAGCTCAGCCCTCCAGTAATTCGGGCTTAACCCGCTGCAAAAACAGCACCAGCATGGCCGTGAACATTCCCTCCACAATCATCAAGGGAATGTGGGCGATGGAGAGGGTGAGAATCGCGGCCCGCTCGGTGTTGGCGTCTACATCAGCGGGAATGTTGAGAATCACCAGGGCTAGAAAAATCAAGGCGGCAATGCCCAAACCCAGGGCACCCCCCAAAAAGGCAAATACCCCCGTTCGCACCGAGGCGGGGAGGACTTTACCGATGGTGTTGCGTCCCTGAAAAATGTGGTAAGCCAGCAGGGCCGGAATGCCCATCATCGCTGCATTCACCCCCAACGTGGTTAGCCCGCCGTGCCCGATCACCAAAGCTTGGAAAAATAGGCCAATTAAAATCGCCGGAAAGGCAAAATAGCCCAACACCACCCCCAGCAACCCGTTCAAAATCAGATGCACGCTGGCTGGGGGCACCGGAATATAGATCGACGAGGCCACAAAAAACGCCGCCGTCAGCAACGATGCCTTGGGAATTTCCGCCGTGGGGTCGGGTTTGCGGTTAATCTGCCGCAGGGAATACCAGGTGGCTAACCCCGTGATGGCATAGCCCGCCGCGCACACCTGAGCCGAAACAATACCGTCGGGAATATGCACTAGCGCTTGCCCCTCGCAAAAAACAGGGCGGTGCCCACAAATCCCCACACCACCGCCGCCATGCTCACCCACAGGGGCACCCCAGCGGTACGGGGTTCGCCAGCATTCGCCCGCCCAGCCGAAGGATTCGTGTCCCCAGGTACCCCAGCGCTCCCGGTGGTGCCTGCAGCCGCTGAGAATCCAGATCCCGAATCGACGGCGGATGAGGGCTCACCTACCGGAATGGCCAACACATCGCCATGCCCCGCCTGACGCACCATCACCTCCCAGTTACCCGGTCGGCTGGGGTCGGGGGTAAAGACAAAGCGCCCTTCGGCGTCGGTAGTACCCGTTTGCCAGGGTTCGCTGGGGTTGTCGGGGGCGTAGACATTCACCTGGGCGGCGCTCATCGGTTCCCCAGAGTCGTAACGGGCTTGGATTTCGATGCCGTTGATGGGTTGATAATCAATTTTGGCTCCGTGGGCAAGGGCTGGGGCCACCGTCACGAGGCCACCCCACCCTGCTAACAGTAAAACCAGTGGATAGTTCATGAGGCCGTTAACTGAATTTCTTCACAATGGCCTTCGCCCACATGGCCCAGGCTGGGCAAGATGTTGAGGAAGGTATCGTAATCTTCTGGGGAGAGACCTGCTTTGAGGGCAGCACTGTCTAGGTTAACTTCGCCATTTTCCGCCAGGGTCGCGAGGGGATCAAAGCCCAAGGCCCCGGTGTTGATGTCGTCATCGGCGGGGGCATCGCCATCGCCAAACAGGTGGTCGAAGTGGAAGGTGGCCTCTAGATCCGCCGTGCCGTTGGGGTCTAGGATGCCCTTGCGCTCATCGCCAACAAAATCGCCGCAGGTAAAGGCCAGGGCCTCAGATATCCGCAGGGTAAAGGGCAGGGTTTGGCCGTCCCTGTTAGCGGTGCCTTGCAGCCACAGGGAATAACCCGCCGAAGGGCCATCCACGGCCGGAATCATTGTCCAAGCCAGGGCATTGAACCGTCCTGCCGGAGCCGCCAATTCGCTGACCAGAATTGGCTCAGCGCTGTCGTCGCCCTCGGCCAAATCCACCACCTTCGGGCTGTCTACGACCACTTGAGCTTTGGCCTGAAGGGCCTCCTCGGCCTCCGGGTTAAAGGGTGGGTCGGTTTGAGACGCAGTGATATCGGCCAACGACACATACACATGGTCGAAGGTGATCTCCCAGCCATCGCGACTGGTGAAACCCTGGCGCACAAAGTCTTCGCCATTGGCATGGATGGCTAGGGTACCCGTTTCGGCGGCATCGCCAGTCGATGGGGACGGCGTGTTAGCGTTTTCCGTCGTGGTAGAAGCACCACCGCAGGCTTGTAGGGCCACCAGCATGGCGAGGGCAAAGCCGCTAGTGGCAAGGTGGAGGGAATGGGGCATGGGATATCCGTTAAATCAGCAGAAGTAAGGCCGTCAACCGCGTGAAGGGAAATGGAATTACGGTCGGGGGAATCGGCAACCTTCTGTTTACTTAACCCCGCCCGCGTTAAAAGTTCAATGCCCTAGGGGGGCACTAGAGGCCACTTTTTAACGGTCAACCCTAGGCACAATCAGACATTAACCCCATCGATCCAAAATCCAATGGTCATAATAGGAAGCATTAACGCTATACTCTCGGCGTCTTGCTGTGGATAGCCACGACCCCACGGGCACCCCTGGCACCTCGGCCCCCCTCTGCAACTGAAACCATGGCTTCTGAAAAGACGGCAATGCGCCCCTGGCGGCAATTTCTGAACCCTGGCCCTGATCGAGTTCAGCGAGGCTTAGCTTGGGGATCTGCGGCGGTGGTGGGGCTGCTGCTGGTCGTCGGGATTGGGGGATGCGATCCACGGTCGGAGACGGCTTCTCAAACAGCCCCTCCCACCGAAACCCCTTCAGATCCGTCCCCTAATGCGTCCCCGGATGCGCCCGTCGAACCTGCCCCCACCGTTGAACCACCTCCAACTCCCGCCCCCCAGGAACCCGTTAGCCAAGCCCCCAATACGACGTCTCCTGTGCAGAGCGATCCGCTCCCCGATGCCCTCGTTCAACAGTGGGAACCCATGAGCAACGTGCTGCTCGCCTTTGGCCCCATGACTATCACCAGCGGCGACATCACCTGGGGCAGCGGCCAAACCACCCCCTACACTTTGATCAGCACCGAGGGCGGCTTTTTGCTGAAGCTAGAGGCTAACCCCAGCTTCTACGACATCAACCATCCCTACGTGAAACTGATCCCCAACACCGACGAATCGGGGGCCATCACCACCGTGGAAGTCGCATTCTACGAAGGCAAAGCCCAGGCCCAGCGGGATGAATACATGATGTACGGTACCTATTTTGTAAATTGATGGGGTAAACCAGTTCTAACAACCAAGGTAAAATTGAATGCCATAGCAAGAACTACTTGCCATGCACATACTTCTATTTTTTGTGAATACCGATACAAAATATGGCCAGCGACTCTTTTTTTGATGAACAAAAAGAACAGTCTTTGATTAAAGCTAGGATTGTTGAGAAGTATTTCTGGGTTTGGGCAAAAGTCATTATTTCAACCATAAAGAAAAAGCCTGTTTCAGAGCAAAGAATTGCCTATATTGACCTTTTTGCTGGTGCGGGAAGATACAAAGACGGCTCACAATCAACACCGATAAAAGTTCTAGAAACCGCTATCTCAGATCCAGATATGCGAAATATGTTGGTATCAATTTTTAATGATGCCGATATTGAAAATGTTAACTCCCTTCAACAAGGTATAGATTCAATTCCAGGCATAGGAACACTAAAGTATCGTCCTCAAATACTCAACCATGAAGTTGGAGATAACATAGTTAAAGATTTCCAAAGACGCAAATTTGTCCCTACCCTGTTTTTTGTTGATCCATGGGGTTACAAAGGATTATCCCTTCAACTTATCAATTCAGTTGTCAAAGATTGGGGCTGTGATTGTATTTTCTTCTTCAATTACAATCGAATCAATATGGGCTTGAGCAATGATGCTGTTCAAGAGCACATGAACGCACTATTTGGGCAAATACGAGCAGATCAAGTCCGCGAACAATTGAGAGCGCTGAATCCACAAGAGCGTGAGTTAACTGTTGTAGAGGCTATTTGTGAAGCCTTAAAAGAAATGGGTGGTCAGTACGTTCTACCATTCCGATTTAGACATGAAATTGGAAATCGCACTAGTCATCACCTTATCTTTGTGAGCAAGCATGTCAAAGGATATGAAATCATGAAAGAAATAATGGCTAAAGAGAGTTCTGAACAGATGCAGGGTGTGCCATCTTTTGAATACAACCCTGCATCTCTCCAGCAACCGTTACTCTTCGAGCTTACTCGTCCCCTTGATGAACTAGAGGCTATGTTGTTGGATACCTTTTCAGGTAGAACTATGACAATGAAGGAAATTTACGATCAGCATCACGTTGGAAAGCCGTATATCAGTAAGAACTACAAAACTGCTCTTGGTAATCTTGAGGCTCAAGGCAAGGTTGTAGCAGACCCACCTGCTAATAAACGTCGGAAGATGAAAGGGGAAGTCACGTTTGCGGATTCAGTTAGAGTGATATTTCCAGCTAAGCAATAAGATCTAATCTGTTTGTATGTTTTGCAAGCTTAATCGGAACAGTCCCCCATTTCCTGATGTGTTGATGCCAAACATCAGGCATCTCGTCCCAGATTTCACCGTCAAGTAATCTTCCCCCCGCTTTTGGCGTCCTTCCACCAACTTGTTTAAAGAAAAATGCTACCCCTGCATCTTGACACTGATCACGGATTTCCTCTACCCACTTAAGTTGAATTGGCCGGTTTTTTTGACCAGATTCTCCACCGACAATAACCCAATCAATGCCAGTTAGATTTAGCTTCAGTGCTCCTAAAAGTGGTTCACATGAGATAAAGCGTACTGAAACAGGAACCCTGCGAAGAGATTCAAGGCGTTCAACATAGTTCTGATTCTCAACTGATACGCCCAACCAGATATTCTGTGGAAAGTCTAATTTAGAAGCTAAATCATCTAATCGCTCATGGCGCTTTGTTAAAATTTGATATATGTGCCAAGGTGTTGCGTGGATAACGGAAAAAACTTGACTGATGAAGTCTAGGGGAACATCCTCGTGAAAAAGATCGCTCATTGAGTTGACGAAAACTCGACTGGGGGTACGCCAGCGCAATGGTTCTTTCAGTCTTTCTTGGTGTAAAGTTAAAGCGAACCCGTTAGTAAAGTTCTTAGGAAAGCGATTCGTGAGAGCTTCTGCATAACAATGAAGACAGCCTGGACTAACCTTGTCACAGCCAGTCGTTGGATTCCAAGTCTTATCAGTCCACTCAATGCCAGTATGTGTGCTAGACATATTTCAACTCCGCAAGCTGCATCTGCGGCAGATGCCACCTGCCTGAAATAATAGTTTTTCTGTACTATAGCACTTTGATGCGAAATTGCTATCGCACACATCTTATACATGGGGCGACAGCAGGCGAAGCGTCATTCATGCAAAATATTACGATTATTAATGGAATCAGCTATTGCTTACAAAAGCCTCTCGTCCACTTGGTAGAACAGCAATTCTCATGCAAACAATCTCCAGGCAATGTAGCAGCTTCAATATGTTGAGGCTGTCTAGTTTAACGGTAGGGTTATCCTGATCCAGGAGAAGCCTTGGGCCGATAACTTTCCATCACTCGCCCTGGTCGGCGGCGCTGTTGGTAATAGGTTTGGCTCACGGGGTCAGAGAGATCGGTGAGGGAATCGATGCCGATGCCGTTTCGGCCTTGATCCTTGCCGGAACTATGGATATAGAGCCCCTTGCCGAGGTAGAGGGCTACGTGGGTGGTGCGTTCGGGGGTGCCAAAGAAAATCAGATCGCCTGGTTCTAGATCGTCCCAACCGATGGGTTGGGTGAAGGCTTCCTGCTGATAGGAGTCGCGGGGGAGGCGGATGCCTGCTGAGGCAAAGGCAGTTTGCACCAGCCCAGAACAGTCGAAATTTGGCCCCACGGTGCCCCCCCACAGATAGACATTGGGCTGGGCCAGGGCCGCTTCCGCAAAGGCGATCACCTGAGGCAAGCGCTCAACAATGGCGGCTCGATCCAACGACACGGGGCAATAGATCATGGGGGCTGGGGCGAGGGCATTCATCTGCCGCAGGCCAATCCAGCCGGGATAGTCATCGTCGCAAAGCTGCACAGGCATCGCCTGGGTCGAGGAATCAGCCTGGGGCACAACGCGCAGCCGCAGGGGCCGACCCGCCGCCGCCTGGGTGACCAAATCCGTCAGGGCCGGGGTTTTGTAGAGGTTGAGGGTGCGGCGACAAACGTATTCCGCTGCCGTCAGGGCAAGATCTGGTGGCTGCTGCAAGGGCCTAGGTTCCTTTTTCGCCAGTATTGCGGATATTCACAATGTTTTTGAGGGCGTTAAACCAGAAGGTGGAGCCCATAGAAATGGCGAAGCCACTCACCAACCAGCCCAAGAAGCGGCGCTGGATCACGGGGATGGGCCAGCTATCCTCCGCCTCACGCTGCTGCTGAAGCACGACGTCGGTGTAGCCAATGGGAAAGGGAATTTCCGTCAGTGCCTTGTCCACCGCCTCCTGCACCTGGGTTAGGTCTTGGCCCAAATCTCCGGAGGACTCGGACACCAGCTGATCGGCCACCTGGGTGACGGAACTTCGTAGGATAGGGTCTTTGGCTAGGCGGCTAGCAATGTGGAAGGAGTCGGCATTGATGGAGATGGCGGTAGCAATGCCAATCATCAGCGCGACGGCCTTGGCATTGCGCCGGTAGACTCCGGTGGCCCGCTCCATGCCTCGGTTGTACCAGGTTTCAATCTCACGGCCAAATTGCTCTACCTGACTTTGGGCGGTATTGGTCGTCAATTCGGCCTTGCGCGCCAGTATCGCTAAACTGGCTTTCAACGATGGCGGAATGGTCGCCTTGGCCAGCCGCTCAATCAACGCTTGGGCGATGGGATTTTGCCCCTCGGCCAGCCGCCGTAGTTCACCATAGGTGCTGCTATTGGGCTCAAAGACATCGAGTAAACTAGCGACGCTGGGCCGCAGTTTGCCCAGCAGGGCGGCGCGCTCAGCGGGGGTGTTGGCTAAACCTCTCTTGATGTAGTCCAACCGCCGCATAAAGGTCTCGGTGAGGGGATGGTTATCGGGCAAAATATCCTGAGCCATTAGCGCAAACGCCGACAGCCGATCCACAATCCGATCTACACTTTCCGGCAGCGACACCGCACCGCTGCAAAAGTCTGCCAGAATGTCTTGGACGGCCTGCTCAAATTGCTTGAGTTCGGCATTAAGCAAAAACTCGTTGCCCGTGCTGGCTTTGAGATCACTCAAAATATTGCTGACCGGCAGAATGACCCGCTCTGCTGCAAAGGCTGCTAACCGTTCATTCGCCAAGATCTGCCAGAGTTGCCCTAGCTCCATCCGCTCCAATAAGCTATTGGCAAAAGCCTCAGAGGGAATATAGGAGGGGCCGCTGGTTTTGCCAGTTCCAAAGACATTGCGAGTGCCCGTTAGGGTACGATAAACACGGCCCATCACATGGGCAATACTGCGGAAAAATCCGGCAATACGCCCCTTAGCTTCTTGGTTTAAACTGCGGATCAACGGGCTGTCGTAGAGGGCATCGGCAAGAGCTTGGGCGGTGGCATCCTTCTCTCGATCATTCCCCGCTAGCAAGACCTCAATGGAACGCTTGAGATGCTCTGCTCGCCACTGCAATAGGGTACTGATAATCTCCTGAAGCTCGCTGGCCAAAAGGCTGAGCGCGAAGAAGATAAAAACTAGGCCCAGCGCAATATCAAAGATGATCGGAAAATTCATACCTTGCCCCTGTAAATCTCTTGGTCACTGCTCCACGTCGGAGGGAGACCCCAGCCTGAATCCCTTTGCTCTGGGGGATACAGACTGGAAAATCAGCCCTGACCTTACCGGAGCATTGCCCTAAAAACAGAGTTTTATCCTTGGGAGTACCGCCCTAGCCCTGTGGCCGATGGATATCAGGCTAGACCTCTTCGTCTTCAGCGCCCACTTGCTTAAGTTTGATGTGCTTGCGGCCCAGGGTAATTTCAAACTCATCACCAGGCTTGAGGCCCATTTGTTTGGTGTAGGCGGCCCCGATCAGTAGGTTCCCATTTGCCTGGACGCTGATGCGATAACTGGCGCTACGCCCACCCCGACCATTGCCGTTTTGGGGGCTGTCGAACTGAATTCCCTGGGCTTCGATCAGGGCGTTCATAAACTTCATCATGTTGACGCGGGGATTTCCCGATTTTGTCAAACTATAGTAGCCGCAGGCCTTAGCTTTCTCCTCGCGGCTGTAGCTATCGAGCTCTTTAACTTTCTCAACAAGGGCTTGCCCAGTGAGCGGTTTTACTTGAGTGTCCTTAGCCATGAACTTTATTCTCGTTAGCGATGGGTGAATTGTGCTTTTCAGCTTAGGTGTAGCGTTTCTAAAGTGAGCCAGGCCCCTAGATAGGTAGATAATCCCTAATCTGCAGACCCTACCTTACAATACAGGGAAATGCTGTAGACCATCATCTACGTTATCCTATCCCAATGAACGCAAGCCAAATCATACTACAGCAAAACTTTTTTAGCATTCTTTCTTAACTAGAATGTGAATTGTTTTCGCGACCCTCGATGCCCTAGCTACCCCTTTCCCGAACACCAAAAATCTTCGACCATCCCTAGATCAAGGGCTGGACTGAATTGACCGACAAAACCGCCCTACCTGGAAAACCTAGGGAACTTTACATCCCCCATTCCCTCCGATCTGCAGTGGTGAGCCAACCTAGATTATTCATCGGTCGGATAACCAGTAACGGTCATGTTTACGCAGGTGGGAAGCCCATGACGTTCCAACCGGGCGGTCTGCTCGATCACTAAAGTCGTGGCACATTAGGGTGAATGGCCTGGACTTTAGTCGGTAGACCATGGAAGATCATCGGTAGGGTGGGTTGGCGAAGCGTAACCCATGCTGGTTAAGGTCTTAATGGGTTACGGCGAGGTTAATGCATCCTGCTCATAATCCCGTTTTCCAGGTTGGGGGTAGCGGAGCAGGGCCCAAATCTGCCAGAGATTTTAGGCCTGTTGGGTGCTGCTATCCGGCCACCTAACCTACGAGAAATCAAGGCTTTTCGGCATTGTGTTAGGCATCCGGGGAAGGAGCCTGGGGTGAATTAGTCGGTGGTGATGATGCCCTCTTCGGGGTTAACCAGTCGCCAGAGTTTTTGTTTGATTTGCATGTCAAAGACATCCCACTTCAGGCGGTTGTAGTCGGAGTTTTCGTAGAAGCCGGAGAGGAAACCGACGGGAATTTCAAAGCCTCCAGCCATGGATCGTCCACCGCCAAAGAAGCGCCCTGCGCCGTCTTGGCCAAAGGCTTCTTTGATGAATTCATCGGGATCAAGGGTAATTTTGCTGGTGCGCAGGGAGCCAATCACCACCTCGCGCTCCTCATCTTCGTCGTGGACGATGCCGTAGACCACGGCGGTGTGGATATTCTCTTCAGTGACGAGGAAATCGGCGGCCTGGGGGATGGCGTCCCGGTCTTCGTAGCGCAGGTAGCCGACCCCAGCAATGGAGACATTATTTTGCACCTTGCGATTGCGTAGGGATCGTTCAATCACATCCATCACCCGCTTGGAACGGGAGGCTTGCAGCACCGCATTCAAAAGCTGGCCGTCATAGAACTGGCTGAGGTAGGCGGCGGCTAAAAAGTCATCGGCGGCGGCGTTCATCAGTTGGTTGGTGTCGGCCCGCAGCCCGTGCATGAGGGCGGTGGCGCATTTGGCGTGCTTGGTATTGCTACGGTCTAGGCGCAATAGCCCCTGCTGAAGATACTGGGTGAGGATGGTGGCGGTGGCGCGAATGTGGGGGCGCAGGTCGATGTACTCCGCATCCAGCTTAGACTGCGGGGCGTGGTGATCGATCACCAGCACTAAAGGAATGCCCGCGTTGCGCACGGGCTGATACAAATGGCTGGTGGTGCCCTGGTTATCCACCAGCACCACGCCTTGATATTGGTCGAGCTTGGGGCCGTCGCTGTTGGCAAGAACCCAGCGGCGGGCGGGCAACCCCGTCAGCTTGACTAGGGCAATATTTTCCTGGTGGCTGAGGGTGCCGCCATAAAAAATATCGCACTCGATACCGTAGGTGGCCGCAATGAGTTTGTAGGCCCAGGCCGAAGAGAGGGCATCGGGATCGGGAAAATCTTGAAGTAATAGAAGTTGGCGATCCCCTCGGTGAGACTCCAGCAGTCTCCGTACCGCTGGCACCGGGCAGTCTGAGTCTTGATCGATGGCTTCAATATCGGTTGTTCTTGCCCCCTTGGGCGACCCCGCCGGAGCCGTGCTATCAGCCGTAGAGTCTAGGGTTGTCGCTACCATGGAACTGCTAAAGTGGGGGAAATGGGGAAGCGTTAAGCAATAACCTAAGGCCACTCCCCCATTATGACAAATCCCCAGGTCGGCACGTCTTTAAACCATGACGAGAATGGCTGTTTTGGGGCTAGAGCTGTTCTGGGGCTAGGGCTAAATTGACCTAGGACATGGGGTGGTTTGGTGGCCAATCGCTACAATGGGCACTGTCCCCTCACGATTTCGCGGCCATGAAGACGTTCCTCGTTGCCCTAATCACCTGTTTGGCGCTGGTGGGTTTGCCCAGTGCGGCCTGGGCTCACCAAATTGAAACCTTCTATACCCTGGGCAACCAATTAGAGTTTCAGTCGGTGTTTAGTGATGGATCGCCCTTTGTGGGGGCCACCGTCACCATCTATGCCCCCAATCACCCCGACCGACCTTGGCAAACCCTCACCACTGACGATGAAGGGCGCTTTGCCTTTGTCCCGGATGAATCGATTCCCGGCGATTGGGAAGTCGCCATTGAGTCGGAGGATGTAAGCCATGCCGACTACTGGACGGTGCCCGTGGGCGACAGGGGCATTATCTACGACGGCATTAGCCTAGACGATAGCCTGGATAGCCACTACGTGATGGCCATGGCCACCCTCACCCCCTGGCTGATGGCCGTGGTCAGCGGCTTGGGTTGGGCCTGGTGGAAAA
This sequence comes from uncultured bacterium, assembly GCA_964635665.1. Classification (GTDB taxonomy): domain Bacteria; phylum Cyanobacteriota; class Cyanobacteriia; order Phormidesmidales; family Phormidesmidaceae; genus Nodosilinea. The sequence continues at coordinate 14,313 of CAZWNR010000014.1, forward strand.
AGCGTCGTTAGGGCTGATTCCTGTCCTCTGCTGAAGGGAATCCAGGTGCCTGAACCGGGGTTTGGGACGGGTGGGAGAAGACGGAAGCTATCAGAAAAAATCCCCCAGCCCTAGCTCTTTCCGCACCACGCTGAGCGGCACATCCCAGCGATGCTCGATGGGGTAGGCGATGATGGGCTTTCCCCTGAAGCCCATGGCCAAGCCGCGCCCCAGCGCCCGCAGCAACGGGATCGTCCACTGGGGATTGCTAAGGCTGAGGGGCACAAAGGACAGCACAAACACATTCAGCAGGTCGCGATACTGCACCACCGTATAGGCCGCCACGCCAAACTCTCCCACCGGGGACGCATCAAACCCCGTAACCACGTGGTAGAGATCGTGGCTGATGGCCATGCGCTGCTGTAACCAGGTTTCCCCAGGATTTTCCCCAGGCCGGAAGGTTTGGGGGTTAAAGCCGTAGTGCCACATGTGGCGGGCATAGGCTCCACCGAGGGTATGGGGGGGCTGTTGTCCGAGGGCGTCTAAGTCCACGGCGATCATCTGTCCGGTGAGGGTCACCGCCTGCCGGGCCAAACGCCGCTCCACCCATGCCTGCCAACGGCTGTGGCGACCCGCCGCCAAAATATGCAAAATGCCCTGGGCCGGATTGTGCAGAAACACCCGATAGGCGGCCCGCAATTCTGCCCATTGCATACCGGCCAGGGGCCATAACCGTGAGATCGTCTGGCGGCGAGTCTTTTGAGCTTTCGGTGCAAGTTGACTAACCATGGCTTGAACTCCTAAACGAGAATGATTGGACAATCATGGCGGTGGCAAAGGTCACAAGCTGGAGGACATTTCAGTTCACCACCCTTGCCCGCCAAACACCCCTTTGCCCTTTCGAATATTCGCTAAATTGAATATGCAACTTTTTGAATTGGTGGATAGGTGTATCCTATGTGCATAAAAGTGAATAGTCAACTGATTGAGTATAAGATCGACTAATCAACCCTTCGTGCTTTATTGATTAAGGTCAATTCTTCCTCTGCTCTGCCATGGCCCTGTCCCACGCTATTCTTGCCGCCCTTACCGAATGCCCCTGTAGCGGCTACGATCTCGCCAAGCGCTTTGATGGATCCGTTGGTTTTTTTTGGCACGCCAGCCACCAGCAGATTTATCGCGAACTCACTAAGTTAGAGGAGCAGGGCTTGATCTGTGCCGAGGTGATTACCCAAACCAGTCGCCCAGACAAAAAGCAATTCCACGTCACCCCGGCGGGCACAGAATGCTTACAAGCCTGGATCGCCCAGCCAATCAAGGGCTCACCCCTTAAAGATGAGTTGCTGGTAAAGTTGTTTGTGGGCTATCTGGTGCCACCCGCCACCCTCATCCCCACCCTTCAGCAGGAACGAGCCCAGCACACGGCAGCCCTCGCCGCCTACCAAGCCATCGAGCAGCAATACTTTGCCGATACCGATGCGATTTCCCCTGCCGGGCGGTTTCAATACCTCACCCTACGCAACGGCATCCACTACGAAACCGCCTGGCTAGCCTGGTGTGACGAAGCTCTAGCCGCCCTCGATGTCATGGAGAAGGAATCGGATCAGTCGTAGAGGATCCAGTTGATAAGCTGGCTGCGGCCCTCCGAAACGACGAGAACCATCAATGTAGTTCTCCCTAGCGATTGCTTAGGAGCCAACATCCATGAACGGAATCATTGCGGTTTACCGTCACACCAACGCGGCAGAACAGGTCGTTATCCGGCGTTGGGAAGAACGGGGGTCGGGGCGCTAGGTTGGGGCCTAGGGGCTGGGTTGAAGGGGGGCGGGCCATCCCATGCGCTAGGCCATCTAATGCGCTAGGCTATCTGGGGAGCCTTTCTCCTAGGGGTGCCCTGTTGTGACGTTTTGGGCAAGTGCCAATGGCGGACAAAATCGGAGTGGCTGTGGCTATTTTGTACCAAGGGGATCGCTTCTTGCTGCAACTGCGCGATGACATTCCTGGTATTCTCTTCCCTGGCCAGTGGGGTTTCTTTGGCGGCCACATGGAACCCGGGGAAGACCCACCCACCGCCATGCGCCGGGAACTGCTGGAGGAAATTGGCTATGTCCCACCGGAGCTAGAGCTATTTCAGCGGGTGGAGACCGATCAGGTGGTGCGCAACGTTTTCCATGGAGCCCTACCCGTGCCGATAGCGTCCCTGACGCTCATGGAAGGCATCGGTTTGGATCTGTGGACAGAGGCCGAAATTCACCAGGGCCAGCGCTACGCTGAGCCGTTGGGGCAGGTGCGTCCGTTAGCGCGTCCTCACCGAGAAATTTTGCTCTCGTTTCTAGACCGCCGTAGGATAGAACAGGCGATGTGATCAGGCCCCCGGCATGACCGAGTCTTCCCGACAGCTTGAATTGCTAGATATGCTTCCCCCTGGGTTGCCCGACTACCGCATTCGAGAAAGCGGTCGTGCCCGCCATGTGTCCATCAAAGTGCACCTCAATGGCCACATTGAGGTGGTCATTCCCTCCGGATTTGATCCGGGACAGGTGCCGGATATTCTCCACAAGCGACGGGCTTGGCTGTGGCAAACGGTGCGACAAATTGAGCACAAAACCGCCGATCTTGCCCAAGAGCACTTTGAGGTCAAGCCCAGCCAGATCGATCTGCGTTCCTGCCAGCAAACCTGGGCCGTGATCTACCAAGCTGGCCCCAGTCAGCGGATTACCCTGACCCAGCCCAGTTCCCTAACCCTGTTGATGCGGGGAGATGTGGACGATGCCGTTGCCTGCACCGATTTACTGCGTCAGTGGTTGACCCGTAAGGCCCGGGCCGAGTTTGCCCCCTGGCTGCGGGAACTGAGCTTTGAGGTGGGCCTGCCCTTCAATAAAATTTCCATTCGAGGCCAGAAAACCCGCTGGGCCAGTTGTTCTACCCACAAGGACATCAGCCTCAACTACAAACTGCTGTTTTTGCCGCCGGAACTGGTGCGCTACGTTTTTGTCCACGAACTCTGCCACACCATTCACATGAACCATTCCAAATCCTTTTGGCGGCTGGTGGGTGAAAAACAAGCCAATTACCAACGCCACCGGGAACATATCCGCGACGGCTGGCGCTACGTGCCTCGCTGGGTAGAGTCCTAATGGCTACTCAGTCTCCCTTTCCCCCGTTCTCCCTGGGTTCCCTGTCCTTTGATGGGCTTCCCTGGATTGGCGGGGCCGCAAAATCTAGGCTGCATCCCCTACAGACGCCCCACAGCGGCTACCACTGGCCCGGTAGCCATCGTCGTTTCTTCGAGGGCTGGTATTTTCGGGTCACCCTGCCGGAGGTGGGGCAAAGTTTTGCCTTCATGTATTCCATCGAAGATCCCGGTGGGGGCCAGCCCCACAGTGGTGGTGCCGCCCAAATCCTTGGCCCCCAAGATCGCTACCTGTGCCGCACCTTCCCCAATCCCCAGTTGTTCTGGGCCTGGAAAGAGGGGCTTGGCCTGGGCCACTGGCGCTATCCCGCCAATCCAGACCGTCCTACCTCTCCCCAATTTCTGCTGCCGGGGGAATTTGACCGCCACATCCAGGAGGGCTACCAAGTCACCGCCACCTGGCACCAGGGTAAACTCCACGATCCCAGCCGTGGCGACACCGTGCGCTGGCAATATTCCACCGAACCTGTCTATGGTTGGGGACAACCCGATCAATCCCAGCAATCCACCGCTGGCTGGCTGTCTAAATTTCAGATTTTTGAACCGGGCTGGCAGGTGTTGATGGCCCACGGGCTGGCCACGGGTTGGATAGAGTGGCAAGGCCAGCGCTACACCTTTACCCAGGCCCCGGCCTACAGCGAAAAAAACTGGGGCGGATCCTTCCCTCAGAAATGGTTTTGGCTGCAATGCAACGCCTTTGACCAGCCCGACCTGTCCCTCACCGCTGGGGGGGGACGCCGTCGGGTGATCTCCTGGATGGAGGAGGTGGCCATGGTGGGGATTCACTACCGGGGACAGTTCTACGAATTTGTGCCCTGGAATGCTACCCTGCGTTGGCACATTGCCCCCTGGGGATCCTGGCGCTTGCGGGCAGAACGCCCCGACTATGTCGTGGAAATCTCCGGTCACACCGATCACCCCGGCCAGCCACTCCGGGCCCCCACCCATCAGGGCCTGGCCTTTCGCTGTCAAGAAACCGCCCAGGGTCATCTCAGTTTGACCCTCTGGC
>CAZWNR010000015.1:0-18037 GCA_964635665.1 uncultured bacterium
GGGGCACCCAGGCGGCGCGACGCTGGGCGAGTTCCTCCTCGGAGACATTCAGCTGTAGCAGGTTGTGGTCGGCATCGATGGTGATGGAATCGCCCTCTTGGACAAGGCCAATGGTGCCACCCACCGCTGCTTCAGGGGCGACGTGGCCCACCACCATGCCGTAGGTGCCGCCAGAGAACCGTCCATCGGTGATTAACCCCACGGAATCGCCCAGCCCTGCGCCGATGATGGCGGAGGTAGGGGCCAACATTTCCCGCATTCCGGGGCCACCCTTGGGGCCTTCGTAGCGCACCACGACGATGTCACCCGCCACGATTTTTTTGGCCAAAATGGCCTTCAGGCATGCTTCCTCAGACTCGAACACACGGGCGGGGCCAGTGATGTGGCGGTTTTTGACGCCCGTGAGTTTGGCCACGGCCCCCTCGGTGGCCAGGTTGCCCTTGAGGATGCCCAGGTGGCCGATGGGGTACATGGGGTTGCTGAAGGGGCGAATCACATCCTGGTCGGTGCGGGGTTCGGCGGGAATGTCCGCCAGCAGTTCTTCGATGGTTTGGCCCGTAATGGTGAGGGCATCGCCGTGGAGCAAACCGTTGACCAGCAGCATTTTCATCACCTGGGGAATGCCCCCGGCCCGGTGCAGATCGGTGGCCACGTAGCGACCGGAGGGCTTGAGGTCGCACAGCACGGGCACCCGCTGCCGAATGGTTTCAAAGTCGTCCAGGGTGAGTTCGACGCCGATGGTGTTGGCAATGGCCAGCAGGTGCAGCACCGAATTGGTTGATCCACCCACGGCCATAATTACGGAAATGGCGTTTTCAAAGGCTTTGCGGGTCAAAAGCTGGCTGGGCAGAATTTGCTGGCGGATGGCATTCACCAGCGCCTCAGCGGATTTTTCGGTGCTGTCGGCCTTTTCGGCATCCTCAGCGGCCATGGTGGAGGAATAGATTAGGCTTATGCCCATGGCTTCAAAGGCCGAAGACATGGTGTTGGCAGTGTACATGCCGCCGCAGGAACCCGCCCCCGGACAGGCGTTGCGTTCCACACCCAGCAGCCGTTCTTCGCCAATTTTTCCGGCGCTGTATTCGCCCACCGCTTCAAAGGCGCTAACCACGGTTAGGTCTTCCCCTTCGTAGTGGCCCGGTTTGATGGTGCCGCCATAGACAAAAATAGCCGGAATGTTCATGCGGGCCATGGCAATCATGGCCCCGGGCATATTCTTATCACAGCCACCGATGGCCAGCACGCCATCTAGGCTTTGGCCATTGCACACGGTTTCGATGGAGTCGGCAATGACATCACGGGAGACTAGGGAGTACTTCATCCCCTCGGTGCCCATGGAAATGCCGTCGCTGATGGTGATGGTGCCAAAGAGTTGGGGCATTCCCCCCGCCGTCCGCACGCCCGCCTCAGCGCGGCGGGCCAGGTCGTCTAGCCCCATGTTGCAGGGGGTGATGGTGCTAAAGCCATTGGCGATGCCCACAATGGGCTTCGTAAAGTCGTCATCGCCAAACCCCACGGCACGCAACATGGCGCGGTTGGGGGTGCGCTGAACGCCTTGGGTTACCACTTGGCTTCTGCGGTTATCGGGCATGATCAATCCTCTAGCTGCAATGCGTTAAAATTTTTATCCCACAGGGTTAGATTTTCCCTCAAAATTATGACCATAGGGAAATCGCACTAGATTTATTTCACTTCTTCCCCGTTCCGCCCATCGTCGCATTTTGAGAATCCCTTTGGATAATTCCTCCTCCGCTCTTCCGGTGCCATCACCGCCCACGGAAATCACCGCAGATGCCCTGCTAGAACGCTATGCCCTCGGTGAGCGAGACTTCCGCAATGTTCAGATGATCGGGGCTAATCTGTCTCATCAAGACTTGAGCGGATCTAACTTTCGGCAGGCCGTTCTGCACGGCTGCAATTTTTCCGAGGCCAGGCTGGTGGGGGTGAACTTTCGGGAAGCCAAGCTGTCAGAAACCAATTTTTACCAGGCCAACCTCACCCTCAGCAATTTTATTGGGGCCGACCTCACCGAGGCATCCCTAGTGGAGGCTGACCTCACGGAAGCCGGAATGCGCAGCGTTAACCTGATTCGCACCAACCTCAGCCGTGCCATTTTGCGGGAGGCCAACCTCAATGAGGCCAACTTTGACCATGCCGTTCTTCCCTACGCCGACCTGACGGAGGCCAGCCTCAGTCGTACCAAAATGCTGGCGGTGGCCATGCCCCACGCCAATCTCACCAACGCCAACCTGACCAGCGCCCTGATGAACGGCATTGGCCTAGAGGAAGCTAGCTTGGTGGGTGCCCTGCTGAGCGGAGCCACCCTAGAGGGGGCTAACCTCCAGGGGGCCGACCTCAGCCGTGCCAAGATGACGGGATCCCACTTGGTGAACGTGAACCTAGCCAAGGCTAACCTGCGGGGCACTAACCTGAGCTGGAGCACCCTGCGAGGATCGAACCTGCGGGGGGCTACCCTCTACCGCACCAAACTTTGCTGGTCTAACCTGAGCGGGGCCGATCTGACCGAGGCCGTGATGATTAACGCCAAGCTAGACTACGCCAACCTGCGCCACACCGACGTTCAGGGGACGGTGTTGCCCGATGGCTTTACCCGTTAGCGGGGCCAGGGCGAGCCACTTTGCCAGTACTGATGGCCCCAAAGCCTAGGGAGTAGGGGGCTTGCCTTCGGGATAGTTGGCCTGCATGGGCCAGGGTTGGGCAGAGTAGGGAAAAGCCGCTAGGGGCAAGGGTGCCCTCAGGTAGGTGACCATCTGGCGATGGAGGAGATGAACCTGATCCTGCCACAGCATCGACTGAAGGCGCAGCAAAGATGGGCCGTAGCCCAGACGGCTGGCGCGCTGGTAGTTGGTTTGGTGCTGGAGGCGGGGCCAGCGGAGCAACTGGGGAGGCAGGGTTTGGTTTAGGCCAAGGGCCAAGTCCGGGGTAGAAAAAACCTCGGCGTAGCGGGGGGACAAAAATCCGGCGTAGGCCTCGGCCTGAGCAGTCTGCTGCAGAATGAAGCTGAGGCTGATGCCCTGCAAAAACACCCGTAAATTACTGGTTTTGGCATCGGGCAGGGCGGGCATAAAGGGTATGGCTTGCAGGTTGGGGTTAAGGTTTGCCGGATCGCCCACGCTGAGGTGCGATCCACCCAGGGCCGTAATTAAATATTTTGGCCCTGCCAGTTGGGTAAACGGCCCGAGCTGCTGGGCCGCCATGGGGGTGACGCCATCTTGGGTGCTAGCCAGCATGAGGGTGGGTACCTGCACCTGCCTGAGGCCCGCTTCACCAAATAACAAACCGGTTAAGGGATTCGTCAAAATCAACTGACGAATGCGAGGATCGCGCAGGTTGGCATATTTGACCGGTAGATCTAGGGCCGCACACTGGAACCAATCCGAGGGCGAGAGGCGGATCGGATTGACCTGCTGGCAGGCCTGATCCAGGAGGCGCAAATCCAGCGGTGCTCCGGCCAAGGCCAGCCCCGTGTACCCCCCTAGGGAATGTCCCACGAGGGTTACCTGGTCGGTGTTGAGGCGACCCCGCAAACTATAGGAATAGCGATTGATGCGCTCCAAGCGATCCAGAACGTAGCTAATGTCCCGAGGCCGATCGAGAAACTCCGTGGCTGGCAGAACCCGACTGCCTTGGCTTGCGGTTTGATCCCCAGCCTTAGGCAGGGACAGCAGGGCGGTTACATTGCTGCCGGGGTGTTCTACGGCCACCACCGTCAACCCATGGGAGGCCAGGTGCTCGGCCAGGTAGGCTAGGAAGCGACGGTCGGCCCCAAAGCCATGGGATAGCACCACCAACGGCCCGTGGGTATCCCGACTCCAGTAGATATCCACCGGAATGCTGCGATTTCGATCCCGGTCCCGCAGCAGCATTTCCCACCGCTCCACCGTCGCAGGCCCCGTGGAAAAGGGATTGACGCTGACACTACTGGGAGTCCACTCGTCATCGGCCGAAGACACCATCTCGCGACGCAGGATTTGTCCGAGCAGGGTGCTCTCTTGCTGGGCAAGTTGAAACTGAGACGCCCAGGCTACCCAGGCCCCTACATCCACCTCCAGGGTTTCCTGGGGAAGTTGCCGGAGTACCGCCATCAGGGTGGGGCGGTCTCCCTGGTGGGCCACCTGTTCTAAGGCCTGCTGTAAATCGGTGGGTTGGAGGTTGGGCACCAAGGCTTGGAGGGTAGCCAGGAGGGGCGTGCCCCCAGGGGTATGCAAAATTTCGTCTAGAATGACCTGCCCCACGGCGGGATCGACCACCAGTTCATTTTGCAGGGTCGCCTGCACGTTGCTATTCAGCAGAGGGCGATAAAGCCGCAGCTGATCCGGAATTTCCCCCGTGGTGGCAAAGGTTTCCAGATCGTCTACCCGAATGGTCTTAGAGAAGACCCCCCACCGCAGGGTCAGGAAATCGGCAGCCACGGCACCTTGCCCCCAGGCGACTCCCACCATCACCAGAACGGATCCCAAGATGGCTCTTGCCCGCTGTCGAGCTGCATTAGGTCGATGAATGAAACCTAGGTGGAGGGAGGGCAGCACAGTCACCACGCTATCAGGATCAAGCATTACTGCGGGAGACCGGCCATGTGTCGATGGCTGGCCCCCATCCCAATTTTTCTCTGGGTTTTTGTTTATTTGCTCTTTTGGTTTAGCTTAATCTAAACGACGGTGGAACGGTGGCATGGCAATGGAATTGTCAAGTTTCGTTGCACGCTGCCTGCTGCCCCGTAGCGGGTTAATCCCCTCTAGGCCACCACCTAAGGCCGCTCCATAACCCATGGAATTGCCTACGGTAGAGCCTAGTCTGCTCCGCCCCCATCCCGGCGATTGCCGCTATGATCTTAGGTAAGTTAGCCGTGCAGCAGCGGAGTCGCGTGAGCTGTTTCCGCGCTCGATGCCTTGCTCCATGGCTTGCTCTACAACCTGCTCTGTACCTTCAAGCTCAAGCCGACCACTCGCGCTGTTTGCTGCCCTGCCCCGTGGCCTCCATGGGCTAGGACTGAGCTTAACCCGTGGGGTTAAATCAATGATGAATGATTCCCTATCCGTGCCCCCGTCTAATCTCCTACCCTCAGGTGTCTTACCCCATGACTGAGCAGAAACCGCCATCCAAGGACGATTTCCTATTTCCGCGCAGCAAATATTGGGGCGAGTTCAGCCCTCAGCACTTGGCCTTTAACGCTAATCTGCAAGAGTTTGCCCAGCGAGTTTCGTTTATTTGCAATCTAGAAACCGGGGGCAAAATTCCGCCCAAGCAGGCCTACGACGAAATCAAACAGCTCTGGAAAAACCTGAAGCGATCCAAGGCTCATCTGATTGATCCGGAGAACCCCTCAGATCCACCCCCTTCCCAGGACGCTCCCTAGCTAGCCGGAGCCTCGAGCCAGCCTGCGCTGAGGATAACCGTTAGCCCCATGAACAGAGCGGTGAGTGCCCAGGTAACTCGGTTAAGAGTGGTTTCAGCACTCTTGGTGCTGGTAAACAGCTGGGCCTGCCCACCTAGACCCCCTAGGCCGTCGCCCTTGGGGCTATGGAGCATCACTAAGGCTGTGAGCCCTAGGGCAGAAACCAGCCACAGCACTTGCAGAATAGTTTTGATGATCATGGACGCGTTCCGTTTTCAAAATCCGATGGCAGAAAACCTCGCTGAGGACTCGGTGCCCCAGGGAAGCTTTCCTATTCTAAGCTGATTTTCCCCACCGATTCTGATTCTGGAGCGGCTAATCCCCCAGGGGTAGCGTCCTGGCCTAACCGCTGTGATGGGCCAGATGGGGGGTCTGATTAGGGAACTCGTCTGTGGCCTGCTCCGTGACTTGGTTGAGATGGGCGGATTGGGTATACCACCATCGCCGGGTCGCCGGGTCTAGGGGGGTGGTATACAGGGTGGTTACAAAGGGCTGGGTGTGATAGCCCTGGCACACAGTAGGAGGGGGCCTTACGAGTGGCCATGTCGGGCACCAGACGCTTACCGATGCGCCGCCAACTGGGTTCCTTGCCCCGCCACTGAATGCGACAACAGGGCCAAGGCAGTTGTTCTCGGTCAAACAACCGACAGCAAGGCCCCACCACCCGATAGGTCAAATGCGCCCCCGGACTTTGGAAGAGATGGCCCGGGGGCCAGGGATGGGTCGCCGGGGTCGGTGGGGGTGATGTCATCGGAGAAATCGAGTGCGCTACATTGGTAAACAATCATCGTGGCTCAACCGTGACCTGGGGGCATCCGCTATGGTCTGGAGCCAACCTATGGCTTTGTGGCCTAAGGTCATCTGTGGCTTTGTGGTCTGGGGCTATCTATGGCTTTGGAATCAGCCCCGCTGGGGATCTTCGCAACCGACTTGTCGGTTCTGGCTGGTTGATATCACACTATGTTGATGTAGTTTACGAGATTTTCTATGGCCGAGCCAATTACCAGCGCTGTCAGCGACCGCATCTGCAAGCACATGAACAAAGACCATGCTGAAGCCGTGTTGTTCTATGCCACCGCCTACGGCAACTTGCCCAGCGCCACCGCCGCCACCCTCAACGCCATTGACCCTGAGGGTATGGATCTAACCGCCACGGTGGATGGACAGCCCCAGTCGGTGCGTGTCACCTTCGACCATACCCTCACCGGAGCCGAAGACGCCCACCATACCCTGGTGGCTATGCTCAAGGCTCGGTCAACCCCAGCCTAGGGTTAGGGGAGCCATGGTATCGGTTCAGTTTTTACCCGACGACATTACGGTAACCGCCGAGGTTGGTGAGCCCTTGCTCAAGGTGGCGGATCGGGCTGGGGTTACCATCCCTACGGGCTGTCTTATGGGATCCTGCCACGCCTGCGAAGTGGAGCTAGATGGTGATTCCGACCCTATTTGTGCCTGTATTTCGGCGGTGCCCCCAGGACGCGATCCCGTCGTCATCAATTTGTACGTCGATCCAACCTGGTAAACCCTGCTCCCACAGGTGGCCTAATCATCTCCCTCTGCTCTAAGCATCATCGGTCGGGTGACGACTGTTTAAGCGAGTTGTTGCCCTGGGCGCGCCTTGGCCCGATCCAAGTCCGTGGCAGCCCCAATGCGGATGGCCAAAATCTGTAGAAAAGCCTTAGGGTCGGGCGAGAACGGCAGAAACAGAGTAGGGTCGGGGTGTGAGATAACGGGTTGACTGACAACACTTTCCAGATCCCAGATCCGTCCAAGGGTCAGGAGACCTGCCCCTACAGTATTTGGTTAGGTAGGGGCGCGGCTGTGGCGTCCGGTGCAGAATCTTTTGTCAGCCCACCCTTTGAGATACAAGGAGTCTCTGACCCATGGGAAGCTTTTTTGGATTTATCGTAACGATGATGATATTGGGCGGTTCCATTGCCGCTAGCGGGGTGCGGATTGTCAATCAAAGTGACGAGGCCCTAGTAGAAACCCTGGGGAAATACAGCGGTAAAAAGCTGTCCCCAGGGCTCAACTTTGTTGTTCCTTTTTTGGATCGGGTGGTCTTTAAACAAACCATTCGGGAACGGGTTCTCGATATTCCACCCCAGCAGTGCATCACCCGCGACAATGTTTCCATTAGCGTGGATGCGGTGGTCTATTGGCGCATTGTGGATTTGGAAAAAGCCTACTACAAGGTAGAAAACCTGCAATCGGCTATGGTTAACCTGGTGTTGACCCAGGTACGGGCCGAAATGGGCAAACTAGAACTCGATGAAACCTTCACCGCCCGATCGGAAATCAACGAAATTTTGTTGCGCGAACTCGACATTTCTACCGATCCCTGGGGTGTGAAGGTTACCCGTGTGGAACTGCGGGACATTGTGCCCTCTAAGGCGGTTCAGGATTCTATGGAATTGCAAATGGCCGCTGAGCGCAAAAAACGCGCTGCCATCCTTACCTCCGAAGGGGAACGGGATGCGGCGGTGAACTCAGCTAAGGGACGGGCTGAATCGGCGGTGCTAGATGCCGAGGCCCGGAAAAAGGCCGCCATTCTCGATGCCGAAGCCGAGCAAAAGTCCATCGTTCTGCGAGCCCAGGCCCTACAGCAGGAGCAAATCCTCCACGCCCAGGCGACGGCCCAGGCCATCCAAATTATTGCCAAAACCCTGTCCACGGAATCCGATGCACGGGAGTCGCTTCAGTACATCCTGGCCCAGCAGTATCTCGATATGGGCCTCAAAATCGGCAGCAGCGACAGCAGCAAGGTAATGTTTATGGATCCTAAGAGTATTCCCGCCACCTTAGAGGGGATGCGGGCCATCGTTGGAGAGGGGCCGACAAACCCGCCATCGATCTCCTAAAGCTAGGCTAGAACCCTAGCTTGAACCCAGAGGACGGATCCAGCGATACTGTCCTAACCCTTGATTGGGTGCATTGGGTCTAGGACACCACCCCAGAGGAATAGAATCGCCGTTCCTAGGCCGTTAAAAACAAGGCTGAGTCGCCTGCCTTAATCGCTCCCCTCGCCGGGCCACAGCAAGCGCACCGCCAGCAGACCAAAGCCGACAGCAGCAACGGCTTTTACCAAGCGTTCCGGTAGGATTTGGGCGGTGCCTTCACCAATCAGAACCCCTAGAAAGCTGGCCAACAACAAGGCTGCCGCCGTACCCAGAAATACCGCCCTAGGAGAGCTTGAGCTTCCCCCAAGGGCAATGGCCGCCAGTTGGCTCTTATCCCCCAATTCGGAGATGAACACGGCGGTAAAACTGAGGGCAAGGAGATTCCAGTCCATGGTGCTAGGGGGAGAAGGAGAAATTAGGGCGGGGCAAAAGCAGGGGCAATCACGCTGAGGGCAGCGGTGGGGTAGGCTACAGGTGAGTGATATCCCAAAGCAGCCACACCGTGATGCCTAGAAGAACCGCTCCGGCGGCGGTGTCTAGGGTTTGGGGGGCTAGGCGACGAGCCAACCACTGCCCCAGCAGCACCCCGATTAGACTGGTGGCAATCAGTGCCGATCCGGCCCCCAAAAAGACGATCCAGGGCGCTTCCGATTGGGCGCTCATTAACAGCGTGGTCACCTGGGTTTTATCCCCCAGTTCCGCCAAGAAAATCGTAATGAAGGTAGACAAAAAGACCCGCCGAAAGGAGCTAGCGGGGGCTTCAGCCATGGCTTTTTCTGGAGCAGTGGTGTAAGGTGGTAAGGGGGAAGACACAGCGCTTAGGGCACAGGAAAGGACAGCAAAAGGGAACCCTCCGAGTAGCGGGCCAACCATCGCACCCGCCCTGGAGATTTCATTATTGTTTCATTATCTGTAACGATCCGCCCATCGGCAACTAAAGCTATCGGCAGGTGGGGCCGCAGGAATTTAAGGCCATCACCCGTCATTTCCGAAATCCCAGGAATCCATAAAGAGGCGGTGGCCCCACGGCTGTTCAACCTGGCGCAGGGACGAGGTCTCCTTGCCCGCTGATACCGGGGGTAAGCAAGCCGGATTTAGGATAACAACATAGTTTCCAGCGATAAGCCCCCGTTAACCAGGTTCTTTACCGCGCGGAGCTAGCGGTGGCAGCCAACGAAGAAACGCCCGGCTGCATGGTCCAAACCTAGGGAGAGATCACCCTAGTCAGCGGATAGGTCGAGGTCGAGGGGCAACCAACCAACGGCCTGGTTAAAGTGCTGCATTTCTGGGCTATCGTCGCCGTAGCGATCTTCAATGTGTTGCTGGCAGCAATCGATGGCGAAGTCATTGAGGTCGCTCGAATCAATCCCAAACATAGACTGAAAGGTTTGGGGGGTCACCCGGCAGAACTCAGGTCGCGTTTCATAGATGGAGCAGTTGCGGGCCGCTGCATTGTAGTGAACGCACCAGCCATCCTCGCCGACCAGGCTCAAATACTGCTCCAATTGCTCAGGGGTGAGGTAATCCTCTAGATCGGGTCGTTCGCTGGGGTCGAGGAAACAGCAGGCTCCACAGCCAGTCACGCATTGCCAGGTGGTCATAGATATGCCTTGGGAACTTCTGGGGCAAAGGGGCTTGGGCCTGAGACTTAGTAAGGCGGCAGCCTTAGAATTTTGTTAAGTTATCTAAAACAGACGGGACGTAAGCAGGTAGAATAAGCCTCAAGCGATTTGCCAGCTTTCATTTTAGTAGGTCTGTGTTGGGAGGATCCATGAGCTTTTTGAGCGGCATCAACTTTGAACTCATCGCCCAGTTAACTATGCTGGCCATGATTGTTATTGCTGGTCCCACCATTGTCTTTTTGCTGTTTCTGCGTGGCGGCGACCTCTAGGCTCAAGGTCACCTTTCTAGAGACGGCGCGGCTACGTCGTCTCTAGGAGGTGAGCCTATCATTTTGCAGGCCACAGCAGCCTGTTCGAGCCATTCTTTGTAGGAATGCAAAGTCCTTGGCTACGGAAACCTTGCCCCTCGTCTGAGTCTAGATCTTAGGCGTAGGAAATCTATAACGGATCATCGGGCCTTGGCTACAGTAGTCCTGCCCACAGCATAAAGCCCTGGGGTTGCTAATCTCCCCAGGGCTTTTTTTATTCGTAGTAACGACCCTCTAGCCAGATGCGCACGTCCTGTTCCGTTGAGAAGTAGCGGGTTTGTTGGGTGACCGGATCGTAGGCGACCCACTGAAGTTGCCCTTGAACCATCCGCTGCCGAATGCGGGGGCTGCGGTGGTCGGTCAAAGCATGGAGAATGGTTTGTCCCCAGACTTTGAGGTGGTTGAGCCTACCGGATGGGGTTTGTACCAACGCCTCAAGCCGTTGCCGCTGGCGTTCTAGGTTGGACTGAGAATAGGGAGTGCTGTTCATCGTTCCTCCAGCGTAGATAGGTATGGTTCGTGAAAATCGGTGCAGACAACATCCCCCGCTACCTAGCGGGAGCTAAATCATGTGCCCCGGAGTGGGGGAACTGTGATGGATAGGGTGGGAAAAAGCTAGAAGGCGTTAGCCGCATCGACAGTGGCATGGTCGATGGATTGTGGGCCGATTTTTCAGACTGTCGTCACCGATAGCTCTAATCTAACGGGCGGCCCAGACCCTGCCAAAGCATGGCATAGATACGTTCTATGCAAAAAATCGATACGTGACCTCAAGGGCTATCGGGTAGCCTAGGAACACCTCCATTCTGGAGAATGCGATGAACCCTGGCAAAATTAAGCTGTCTCAACTACGGGCCTTGGTGGCAATTGCGGATTGCGGCAACTTTAGCGAGGCGGCCCTAGACCTTGATTTGTCCCAATCCACGATTAGCCATGCCATTGCCACCCTAGAGGAGGAACTAGGGGTAATGCTGCTACAGCGGGGTCGCCATGGAGCGCGGCTAACCCCCGTAGGCGACCGCATCACCGCCCACGCTAGGGGCGTTTTGGGCCTGTTGAGCCATATCGCCAGCGAAGCCGACCAAGCCAAAGGCTTACAAGGAGGACGGTTGCGGATTGGTACCTTTCGCAGTTGTGCGACCCATGTGTTGCCGGGGGCCATCGCTCGCCTCCATCGCCGCTATCCAGCCATTGCCGTCAGCCTGGTTGAAATGGACGAAGTCTATGAATTGAAGGAAGCCCTGATCAAAGGCGAGGCTGATCTGTGCGTAGCAGAAACCATTGAAGGCGACGAGTTTGAAAGCCTGCACATTTTCGATGACGACTATGTGGCACTGCTGCCCCCTGGGTATCAACTCAAGCATGGCCAACTGAGCCTGGAGGATTTACGATCGATGCCGTTAATTGGATCCTCCCACGGCAGTTGCGGCCTTCGGGTGCGGCGTGAACTGGGGGCCCAGGACGATCCCCTCGACATTGCCTACTGCATTCGCCACGATTCATCCATGGTGGCCATGGTGCAGCAGGGGTTGGGCATCGCCATTTTGCCCCGTCTAGCCGCCGAACCGGTGCCGCCGGAGGTAAGCATTTGCCCTCTACCCTTCCGCATTTCCCGCCCCATTGGGGCCACCATGCTCAAAAATGCCCTCCATACCCCCGCCCTCTACGCCTTTTTAGATGCCCTGCGAGAAACGGGGGAGTTTAGCCGCGCCCAAGCCGTTTAAAATGCCCCCATGCGACATCTCTACTTTCTCCTTCCTGGCACCAGCAAACGCTACGCCTGTGGCGGCTTGTTTGCCGAACTCAAAACCCTAAAGCTGGCCCAGCAACTCTGCTCTGCCGAGGTTGTCACCTACGAACAGCGGCAGCCAGACACCTTGTTTTTGGACGATCTGCTGCAACGTCCCGACCTGGACAACAGCATTTTTGTGATCAGTTGGGGCTTCCATGTACCCAAGTTGGCCAAACGCCTGCAGGGCCACAACCTGGTCTACCACGCCCACAGTAGCGGCTACGGCTTTTCCCTGCCCAGCGATGTCCCCATTATCACCGTCAGCCGTAACTCCCTCGGTTATTGGGGGCAGCGCCAGCCCAACGGGCTACTCTTTTACCTGCCCAACCACATTGACTCAACCTTCACCAATCGCCAGGTACCCCGCGATATCGATGTGCTGGTGCAAGTGCGTAAGTCTTCGGAATACCTCATGAAAACCCTAGTGCCCGCCCTGCAGAAGCACTGTAACGTCGTCTGCCCGGAGGGCTTTGTGGAGGATCTGGGTGAACTCTTCAACCGTAGTAAGGTGTACCTCTACGATTCGGCGGAATATTGGGCAATCAGCCGAGTCAGCGAAGGCTTTGGACTCCCCCCCATGGAGGCCATGGCCTGTGGCTGTCAGGTGTTTTCCAGCGTCAACGGAGCCCTCGCCGACTACCTCGACCCTGGCTTTAACTGCCAAAAAATCGGCGTCTACTCCAACGCCTACGATGTTGATCGCATCCTAGCCGCCCTCAACACCCCACATCCGAAATGTATGACCCCAACAGACCTGCAGCCCTACCGTGCAGCGTCCTTAGTGCCCAGGCTGCAAGTGATTTTGACCGAAATCAACCAATTCTTCGATCACCGATCCAAACACCAGGGCGATATTCCTGGATTAACTCCGCCGCGCTTGGCGCGTTTGTATCTACAAACGGTAACCACCAAACTATGTCGCAAACTAGGACTACGCTAACCCTAATTCCCGGGAAATCTAATGCCTGGCGGATAGTCCACAAAGGTCGTTGGCGTTGAATAATTGAAAGATGAGTCAGGGTAATGTGCGATGCAATGTCCTGAATGCGGAGCGACTCACATCCGTAAGAATGGAAAGAGAAAGGGTAAGCAAAATCACATCTGTGTTGCCTGCGGTCGCCAGTTTATCGTCGATTACAAGCCCCACCGAGGGTACTCTGACGAGGTCAGACGCGAGTGCCTCAAGATGTATGTCAACGGCTCTGGGTTTCGAGCCATTGAACGGGTAAAAGGGGTGCACCATACGACGGTGATCACCTGGGTGAAGCAAGTGGGCGAACTCCTCCCGGACGCCTATGCTCCTGACACGACCCCCGAGGTGACAGACTACTCCGAGGTTGTTGCGGTCAACTAAATCCTCTAAATTCTAAAAACTAATTGAATATCTACGAGCGATCGCTCCCACAAGTCCTCAGGCTGCCAGGTATCAGGATCAAAGTGGGCGTTGCGACCCCGTTGATATGCGGCAAGCAGACGAGCTCGCACCTCCCCTTGCCTGAGCGAAAGAATCTTTTGCTGCCGCTGCCGCTGAATCGCTCGCAGCAATCCCAACCCAATGAGCATGTTGGCCAGCCGCAACTTCGCCCCTAGCAAAAAGGCTTGCACTTCCGCCTCACCCATCGGATCGATGCCGTAACCAGTCAGTACATGAATGCCATCATGGAGTTGCTGACGGCGCGGTCCCTAAACGAATGGCTGCAAACCATTGGTATCCAGGTGTTCGGCCCAGGCATGGCCAAGAGTGCCGGGGGGGAGCGATCGCAAATCGTCCATTTCCACAATGGCTGGAACGTTCAGATCGAGGCGATCAGCCAGCCAGCCAAAGACTTGCAAAAAGCGTTCTACGCTCTGGGGCTGGATCATCTCCAGGGAACCCGGTGTATTCATGGAATTTCCTCACGATTGATTGATCTGAAATGTCGCTGAAATCAATCCTTGCAGATCCCCAAAAGCTTGATTATGGGTAGAGTGTGTCCCGGCCTCAGTGCAACCTGGCGATTGGGTAAAGCTCTCTGCTCTGGCCGGAACGCACAGTTTGCCTCAAGGGAAGCTCTCGATACGTAAGCGGTGCATTGCGGCCCAAAGGTTCAGTCTGGGTTGAGCCTAAGGGCGATTTTGGCGACGTTCCCGCAGAGCCGCTCGCAGTTCGACCCGCTGTTCCTCAGTGAGCACTTCACTGATGGCCCCACGGGAGTCTTGCATCGCAGCGCGAAGCTCGGCTCTCTGGTCACCCGTCAGATTATCAATGGCCGCTGCCGCCGCCCGAAAATCCTGCAATTCCTGATAGGCGTTCCGAAATTGCGCCTGCTGTTCGTCAGTCAAAATGTCGTCAACATCACCCCGTAAATCCTGAAAAATTTCCTGGATCTGTGCCTGCTGTTCGTCTGTCAGGTCAAGCTCCTCAAGCATTGAAAAGTCCTGGGCACTGGCAGAGGCGATGGTGAATGGAGCTGCAATAATGGTGGCGGTAGCGGCAAGGCTAATCAGGCCAAGGTGAAAGAAGCTTTTCATTACAATGTCTCCCTTTGAGCGGTGAACCGTAACAAGCTCAATCTACCCGAGGGCAAGTGGCCATCCTTGGCTGGAAGGTCATGTCCCACCCATGACTTTAGTCATGTTCTATCCAGACGGAAGTGGGGTTACATAGAATGGCGTTGCTGATTCTAGGTATAGACCGATTTCTATGGGTATTGGAACCTCGTCCAATTTTTTGCAGATTCATACCCTTATTCAGCAACGCCCATAGAATAAGCACCACCTTAGTCCCTTTCCATGTCATCGATACGCGCTATTCGCCTGGGTCACCATCCATTCCCGTTTTTGTTGTATGGGGAATGGGTGTTGGTGGGACTGGCGTTAATGAGTGAATTTTCTCCCAGTGTGCTGCCGAGAAGTGGAGGATTTCCGGTTGCCGCGCTGGGGGCAATTCTGGGGTTTGGGGCGTTGGGGCTGTGGTTGCCGCTGAGGCCCCTGGGGCTCCAGATTGCCCATGTCGTTCTACAGTTTGGTCTGCTGGTGCTTGCCGCCCGGCTGAGTACGGTGGGCCTGCGGCTGTTTCCCCTGCTGCACCTCGTCCTGGTGATGCGGAGCTGCCTCATGTTCAGCCAGGGGGGGCGAATCCTGGTAACCAGCGTGACGTTTATATTTTATCTGGGCATGCTCCAGAATCGTTTGCAATCCCTGAACCGGGCACTGCCGCCCCGCCTGAGCGGACGACTAGTTTCTCAACTCGTCGGTATTCGGCTCAGTCTGGTAGTAATGTTTCTGGTGCTGCTGGTGTTTTTGCTACTGTTTATGAACGCTCTGCTATCGGAACGGGAACGCCGGGAAGAGCTACGCCAGGCCAACCAGAAGCTGAGGGAATCCGCCGCCCAAATCGAAAAGCTTGCCATGAACCAGGAACGCACCCGCATTGCCCGAGAAATTCACGATTCCCTGGGGCACGCTTTAACCGGGTTGAACATTCAGCTGGAGGGGGCCTTAAAATTGTGGGACGCCAATCCTGACCAGGCCAGAACCTTTGTCGCTCAGGCCAAAGAGATGGGTTCGACCGCCCTCCACGAGACCCGACAGGCGGTGGCGACTCTGCGGCAAACGCCCTTATCCCAGCAGGATTTGGCAGCTGAGATCGCGCTCCTGACCCAACGTTTGCAGCAGGTCACCGGCATTATTCCCAACGTGTCAATCACCTGCCCTCCCTTGCCAGAATCCGTAAAGTTAACGACTCACCGCATCGTGCAAGAAGCCCTGACCAACATTTGCAAATATGCTCAGGCCAGCCAGGTGAATGTTGATATTCAGCCCCTGCCAGACGTGTCCCGTTTACACATTACGGTGCAAGACAACGGCGTCGGTTTCAATCTCCAGGAAAACACTAGCGGCTTTGGTCTGCGCGGCATTCAAGAACGAGCCCAAGCCGAAGGCGGTCAAATGCAGTTGACGACGGCTCCCGGTCAGGGCTGTACGGTGCAGGTTTGGTTACCCCTGCCTACGGAGGTGTCATGATTCAGGTTTTGTTGGTGGATGATCAGGCGATCGTGCGCCAGGGACTGAAGGCGCTGCTGTCGCTGGAAGCGGATTTGCAAATTGTCGGCGAAGCGGCGAATGGTCGGGAGGCCGTGGAGATCGCCCAAAAATTGCTTACCACCCCCAACGCTGTGGAAGTTGCGCTGATGGATATCCGCATGCCAATCATGGACGGGGTTGCTGCCACCCGCGAGCTCCTGCGACAGTATCCTGAGCTGAAAATCCTGGTCCTCACTACCTTTGAGGATGACGAACTGGTTCAACAAGCAGTGCAGGCAGGGGCGGTGGGCTACCTGCTCAAAGACACCCCCTCTGAAGAAGTGGCTCAGGCAATTCGCGCAGTGCATCGCGGCTATGCCCAATTTGGCCCTGGCATTTTGCAAAAGATGGTGGTGGCCCAACCCACGCCCCTCAAGCCCAAAATTCCGCCTGGTTTTGATGAGTTAACGCCACGGGAACGGGAGGTACTAGCGCTAATTGGTCAGGGAGCCAACAATCGTGAAATTGGCCAAGCTCTGTTCCTCTCTGAGGGGACAGTCAAGAACCATGTGACCAATATTTTGGGACGGCTAGGTTTGCGTGATCGAACCCAGGCTGCCCTGCTTGTTGTTTCCTTACCGCCAAATGGCCCTTAGAAATCCGTTTTCTCTGAGACCTTTTACACAGGTTATGGGCTCAAGCCTAAATGAGGTTCACATCCGCCATTACTGCCACGATAGCAGGCCCCTTACACTCAGGCCGTAGGACAGGGCCATATCGGCATTCCCCCCTGCTGCTGCACGATGTTTTTCCCGGCCCCCCCGTGGCCCCCTACCGCCCTTACCCGATCTGTGGGATCTTGCAGCCGTCACCGCCACTCTAGCTTCTAGCCCCTCCTGCTACACTCCGATCTTAAGGACTGGAGGAATAGCCATGTGTGGACGATTCAGCCTCAATCAAACGGGGGAAGCCCTGGCCGCAGCCTTCAACTTAAAGGCCGTACCCCCTGTGACTCCCCGCTACAATATTGCCCCCACCCAGCCGATTGCTGCCGTGGTGTCCACCCCAGACGACCCAGAGCCACACGTTCACTTTTTGCAGTGGGGGTTAATTCCTAGTTGGGCCAAAGACCCGACTATCGGGAGTAGGTTGATTAATGCCCGTGCTGAAACGGTGGCCGAGAAACCGTCCTTTCGAGCCGCCTTTAAGCGACGGCGATGCCTGGTACTAGCCGATGGCTTCTATGAATGGCAGCGTCAGGCAAATAGTAAGGTCAAGCAGCCTCACTACATTTTCCTCAAGGAGCATCAACCCTTTGCCTTTGCCGGACTCTGGGAGCATTGGACAGACCCCAGCAGCGGCGGTGAACTTCAGACCTGCACTATTTTGACCACTACCCCCAATGGGCTAATGGAGCCGATTCACGACCGGATGCCCGTCATTTTGCCCCCCGATGACTACACCCCGTGGCTTGCCCCCAGCTATTACCAACCTGATGTACTGCAAGCCATGCTACGCCCCTACGAGGCTGAGGCGATGGGGCGCTACCCAGTCTCAACGGTGGTCAACAAACCCCAGAACGACACGCCAGATTGTATGAAGCCGATTGAACTGACGCTCTGACTGGGGGCAGCGGTTCACCCTCCCCGCCGGGTCACTCCCTTTGTCACCCAGACTCAAAACAAAACCTCCCAGACCAGCGGTAGTCTCGGAGGCTGCGAATTCAGGGTGCAGGTTTGCATGGATAGCAATCTGCTGTTTGCCGCTGTGGGCCTAGTGTGTCCAGGGTGAGAGGTGCGATGGTCAAAGACCGGCCAAAGGGCTATCGCAAAAAGTGACCTGGAGGGCAGCTTTCTATCTTTTCTACTCCATGATCCATCAGATAACCCCCGCTGTAACTACCCAATCGCTTACATCAGGGGCTTTTTAGTTGTGCATTCATCTGAGTTCAGGTTGCCCAGGAAAGGGAGGCGATTGCTAGCTAGCCAGTTTAT
>CAZWNR010000016.1:0-17747 GCA_964635665.1 uncultured bacterium
CATCTGACCGGCGTCGTGGTGAGTTATCCCGCCAATTGGCCCGATACCTACACCTTCAACCTACGGGAGGCCGTTTTGGGGGCGGGTCTAGTCTCCACTGCCGACCAGGTGTACTTTATCGAAGATGCCATTGCGGCGGTGCTGTCGGGCCTGCCCGATCCCGCGACACCCATGCCCCAGGGCCAAAGCCAACCCATTCAACAGCAAACCCTCTACGCCTGCCAGTGGACGGGGGGAAGCGTAGTGATTTCGGCGGGGGCCACCGTTACCGAGGTGGGGTTAGTGGATATCCCCGATCCCCTAGCCCATCTGAGCTACGGCGACTTTGCCCTGCATTCCCTCGCCTACGCTGGGGACGCCATTGATCTCGATATCGTCTGCCAACTGCTGCACCCGCCCGACCGTCGTCAGCCCAGGCCCCTCCAATCCCAGGGCCAATCTCAACCCAATGGCTGGGGTTGGCAGGCCGTGCCCACCCTGGAGTCGGCCCACTGGAACGATCTGCACCTCGATGATCTCGATCTGCCCCGCCCCGGTGAACCCGACCTTGTGCGTCGTCAGCGCCTTTGGCAGCGCCTAGAGGCCTCCGCCCTAGGGCAGAGTGCTTTGGATGCGGCCCGTCACCTCAAGATCATCCTCCAGCATCAGCCGCAGTTTGAGCTAGACCTGGCCGATCAACGCTGGGTGGTGCGCGGCAAGGATCTCGAAGACCGCATCATTCTGCCCTACATTCAGCGCATCAACGGCCACCTCAACCGCCTGCTGAGCGAAGTGGGCATGGCCAGTCAGGCGGTGCATCAGGTGATCTGCACGGGGGGCAGTGCCTCGCTGCCCAAGATGGCTCGTTGGCTGCGGCAGAAGTTCCCCAACGCCACCATCGTCCAAGACACCTACCATAGCGACCGCCCCCCCAGTTGCAGCCGGGTGGCCTACGGCTTGGTGAACCTGGCTCGCTATCCCCAGGTGCTCGACCTCACCCGCCACCAGTACAGCGATATGTTCCTGCTGATGGAACTGCTGCGCACCTGCCCCGACCAACCCATGCCCCTCAGCGGCATCCTCCATCTGCTGAAGGAACAGGGTCTTAATGTAGATGCCTGCGAATCCCACCTGATGGCTCTGCTGGAGGGACGCCTTCCCCCTGGCCTGGTGCCCACCGCCACCCAAAGCCCCCTGCTGATTCCCAGCCCCAATCCGGCCATTACCAAACTGGGCATGGCTCCCCTATTCAGCCGCCCCAATCCCCAGGTGTATGTACCCAATCCCCAGCAAACCCAAGGGCTACGGGCCTACATCCAACACCTGCTGGCCGACAAACAACAAAACCTCACCGATCCACTCCTAGTTCAACTCACTACCCTCAGCGTGTAATGGGCTTCGCACGCCAAGTTGATACCAAGAGTCATCCCCGGAGAGGCCACCGACTGGGCAACGGGTGGAGTCCTAAGGGATTAGATCAGGGCGCATCGGGAAATACTGTTTTAGGAAGACCTGGGGGGACAGAATAGGGATGCCTGCAAATTCCCCTAAAACTAGCAGGTCGAGATCCCCGGTTACAATCACCTCAATATCGCCAGACGCGGCTGTCGCCAAAATCATCAAATCCTTAGGATCACGTAATCCATGCACATCCACCTCAACGATAGGTCGTGATACGGCAAGTCGATGGACTAACTGCATGAGTTCGTAGGGAGTCGTCTGGAGGTGCCGAATTTTGGCCTGTAGCTTTTCATAGCCGAGAACTGTGCTGAGTTCATCCAATATGGGTTTAGACACAATAGGGGTAATTATTCCCGCTTCTGCCAACAGCAACAACGGGCTCGTTCTTCCTCCCCAAATGAGTGCTGAAACCCAAACATTAGTGTCCAGCAGTACGTTCATGATTCGCTATTTCTTGCCGGACTTCCCTTACCATTGAGCTAATCTCCTCCAGACTCATCTCCTCTGAATCTGGCCCCAGGGCTTCAATGCGCTTTAGCAGTTCTGAATAGCCTAGGGGTTTCTGAATTTTCTGGAAGGTGATGAAGTCGTCGCTGATCGAAATGATGTACTCATCTCCGGGAGTAAGCTGTGCCTGCAACTCTGGGGGAATTTCAATCTGGCGATTACCCGTCACGCTGACAATGGTAGCCTTACGCATAGGACTCTCCATCAACTGGATTGAGTGAACTCAAACTTCAGGTTGTCCAATCATCCTAGCCCATTTGCTCCTAAGCCGATTCACTCCTATTCCTCTGCATCCCGTATAGACAGTGAAAGGCCACGCGCTTAGGCTGTAAAAACGCAAAAAAGGGGAACCGCAGTTCCCCTAATCATGACGTAGACTTGGCACAGGCTTAGCGCTAGCTTACCCATGGGTTTAGATTGACCCATTAGCCCCTAAACGCCAAACCACTTACGGATCTGTGACGACAACTCAGGCAAATCCTGCCCCTAGGCTTCCGTGGGTTCACCTTCGGGTTGGCTAGCTTCTAGGGTGGGTTTGCCCAGGTTAATTTTCACCACCTTGGTTTGGGCTTCCACCACCTTAGGCAGCGTCAGGGTCAGGATACCCCGTTCAAATTCGGCGGTCACTTGGCCATTTTGGATAGGTTCTGGCAGGTTGATCACCCGTTGGAAGTGGCCATAGCGGACATCATCATAGAGCAGCTTGGTGCCTTCCGGCAGTTCCGGTTCAGGCCGTTCGCCCGACAGGGAAATGGTGTCGGCGGTTACCTGCACATCCAACGCTTCCGGCTCAATACCAGTCAGATAAGTTGTAAGCAGGAAGTGGTCGCCTTGATCCAGCAAACGCACCGCCGGAGCCCAGTCAGCACGGGGCAAAACTTCGGCGGCGAAGTCACCAAAAACGTCATTAATTTGACGGCGAATCGCGTTAATTTCAGAAATGGGATCGAGATAACGGCGGACGATCATTGAGGTTACCTCCTAATCGTTGAACTTCAACCTCATGCTTCTATGGTGGGCTATTTTTTAGGTGACCTCTAGGGATAGAAACCCTAATTCTGTGGGGTGTTTTCCCACCGAATCAACCGAACCCAGGAAACCGATCTCGCCCTAAAAATATGCCAAGGCTCAAGCCGCCAAAGAGGGGGCCTAGGCTAGGCATAAATCCAGGGGCAGGACGGATCTATCCCCCACCTGTCTACCAGGCTCAGAGCATCGATAGTTAAGCCAGGAAACGAATATCAAAGGCCAGGATTATAACCATGGCCAAGCATGGCGGCTGCACGAAGCTGAGTTTGGGTTGTCCAGGTGGATCGGGCGGCAACAGAATGGCCTAAACCAGGGTCGTATCCTTCGCTTAGCATGGAACCAAACTGAACTAGGTTCTTGGTATTCCAGGATTTAGATTGAGTCGTGTTCATAACGTCTCCCAGGTATTAACAGGTTTTATTGACTCTTAAATCCTAGCTAATAGAAATTGGCTTGGCCAAAACCACCGTTTATATCTTTTATGAGTAGGTTTAATGCAATCCCTAGGGGGGACGAATGACCTGGGGTCTGTAGGGGCTTGGCGAGGATGGCGGCTAGGGGGGAGCCATCAGCAGCCGTAGCGCTAGGGCAAAGCAGACCACCGTTACCATGGGCCGAATCAGCAATGCGCCGTGTTTGAGCACCAGCCTGCCCCCTAGCAAGGCTCCGACCAACTGTCCGGTGAACATAGCTAGTCCGGCGATCCAGTAAATTTTGCCAAACACCATAAAATACGCCAGGGCAGCGACGTTGCTGGTGGCGTTGAGCAGTTTGGTGTGAGCGGTGGCCTTGGTTAGGTTATAGCCGCGCAACCTCACAAAGGCGAGGGCCAGGAACATGCCCGTGCCAGGGCCAAAGAAGCCATCGTAGAAGCCGATTAGCGGCGCAGCAGTGAGGGCAAAGGGGGTGGGGCCAATGCGTTGCTGCTGATCCACCGTGCCGATGTTTGGGGAAAGGGCAAAGTAGGTGCCCAGGGCCATCAGCAGAAAGGGAATGAGGCGGGCTAGGAGGCTGGCGTCAATCTTGAGCACCAACCAACCTCCTAGGGTTGCGCCCAGAAAGGTGTTAGCAACGGCCCAGCGGTGGGCGGCAAGCTGGATAGCCTGCTTTCTCAGAAAGAAGAGGGTTGCGGTGACGGATCCCCCCGTAGCCTGGAGTTTGCTGGTTGCTAGGGCGGCGGCTGGAGGCATGCCTGTCATCAGCAGGGCAGGTAGGGTAATCAGTCCGCCGCCACCAGCGATGGTATCCACACACCCCGCCACCACAGCGACCCCGAATAGCAAAACGATGGTGGGGACATCCAAAACAAATTACCCAGCCTTCACCAGAAACTTTTCGGGAATTTCGGTGTATTGGCTAACGATTTGGCGGAATTCTTCGCCGTCGATGGTTTCCCGTTCCATTAGCAGGTCAACCAAGTGATCCATAAGCACCCGATTGTCGCGCAACACTTGGCGGGCGCGGTCGAGGCAGGTGAGGGCAATTTCGCGCACCTTGGCGTCAATTTTGCTGGCCATTTCCTCGGAGACTTCGCTGCGGGGCATCAGGTTGCGGCCTAGGAAAACCTGGTTGTCCATGCTTTCTAGGGCGACGGGGCCGAGGTCGGTCATGCCGTAGAGGGTCACCATTTGACGGGCCAGGTTGGTGACTTGCTGGATGTCGCCGCTGGCTCCGGTGGAGGTTTCGTCGTCGCCAAACACCTCGGCTTCGGCGGCAAAGCCCCCTAGGGCCACGGTGATGCGGTCGATAATCCAGTTGCGGGTGTAGAGGCCGCTGTCGATGATGTCTTCGTTGGGCAGCGATTGGGTGAAGCCCTCGATGCCGCCGGAGCGGGGGATGATCGTCACCTTGTTTAACTCGTCGGAGTGGGTGAGTAGGGTGGTGAGCAGGGCGTGGCCAACTTCGTGGTAGGCGGTCATGCGTTTGCGGCTGCTGTCGAGCAGGGGGGTGAGGCTGAGGCCAATGGTGATGCGGTCGATGGCATCCTCAATTTCCTGCATGGTGACGGCTTCTTTGCGGCGGCGGGCGGTGAGGATGGCGGCTTCGTTGAGCAGGTTGGCCAGTTCGGCCCCCGAGAAGCCAGGGGTGCGGCGGGCCACAGCCTCCAGAGACACCTCCGGCTCAATTTTTTTGTTGCGGGCGTGCACTTCTAGGATCGACAGCCGCCCCTTGTAGGTGGGCAGGTCTACGATCACCTGACGGTCGAAGCGACCGGGCCGCAGCAGGGCCGTATCCAGGACATCCACCCGGTTGGTGGCGGCGATGACGATGATGCCGGTGTTGCCCTCAAAACCGTCCATCTCGGTGAGGAGCTGGTTGAGGGTCTGTTCGCGTTCGTCGTTGCCGCCACCGATGCCTGCGCCCCGCTGACGACCGACGGCATCAATCTCGTCGATGAACACGATGCAGGGGGCGTTGTCCTTGGCCTTGCGGAACAGGTCGCGCACGCGGGAAGCGCCTACCCCCACAAACATTTCCACAAATTCGGAGCCGGAAATACTGAAAAAGGGCACCCCAGCCTCGCCCGCGATGGCCTTGGCCAAGAGGGTTTTCCCGGTACCCGGTTGGCCAATCAGCAGTACACCCTTAGGGATGCGTGCCCCGATAGCCGTGAATTTTTCGGGGTTTTTCAGGAAGGAGACCACCTCTTGCAGTTCTTCCTTGGCCTCTTCAATGCCCGCTACATCGTCGAACACCACCCCGGTTTTGGCCTCCATCTGGAAGCGGGCACGGGAGCGGCCAAAGTTCATGGCGTTTCCGGCCCCCGCCGCCCCTCGCCGCAGCAGCATCAACAGACCCAAAATCAAAATCAGCGCCAGCAGAGAGTTGGTAGCTAACCAGGCCAGGGCCGAACTGCCGCTGGTGTCGCGGATGTTCACGTCCACCTGATTTTCACGCAGGGCGCGGATGAGCTCCGGGTTGCGCTCTCCAGCAAACAGCAGCACCTCATGGGGCGGCTGATCCTCGGCATCGCCCTCCAGGGTGACGTAGGCAACACCTCGGGTTTCGTCCAGCTCAACGCTTTCCACCAAGCCCGCATTGACGTTACTCAAGAACTCGCCGTAGGACATCTGGCCTTCCTCGGTGGTGCCCTCCGCTAGGGCCGGAGACAGGGGCATCAGGCTTTGCAGCAGCAGCCAACCTACCGTTATGGCCCCCGTGGCCTGGGTGCGCAGGGAAGAAGAACGACGAGCAGAGCGGGACTGACCAGAAAAGCGCATGGGCATAGGGCGATATCAACAAGCAACGGCCCAGGCCCATGACTAGGGGAGCCTGGGGGCTGTGTTCTAGTCTAACCTCCCCATCTGAAAATCGGATTTTTAAGGATGTTCACAGAGAACTTGCTGCTTTTAGGGACAGCGTTTAGCATGGCTTCAATCATTTTTTGAAGCCTTTTTATCTTTTTAATCCCTAGGGGGTGCAGCCGTTGGGTTGGGCCTAGGTTGGCATATCACGGTTCTCTAGTGGATGAGATCCTCCTATCTGCCTGGGAACAAGGGGCTTAATCCCCTTGCCTGAGTCACACCATTGCTAAAACCCGCCCGATCCAAACGCCAGCAGCCAGCCTGATCTGGCCCCCTGCCCCCAACCACCAATAACCATCCCCATAACAAACCCTGTTGAGTTCTGGTTTTCACCATGTCCTACAGTTTCGATATCGTCGGCGTTGCCCCGGTGCTGGATTTTTTCACCCATCAGCAGCGGATGGAAACCAAGCCCCAGCGTAGCCAGGCCTTTTTGGGTAGCCCCATCTGCACCCTGGATGCCTTCATTAGCGCCACGGAGGCCGTCCACCGCAAGCCCGACTGGGATTGGGACGAGATTGTCGGCAAAATCGTGGAATTTTGGCTGCACCAAGAAGACGACGTGCGCCACTGGAAGCAGCAGTTTGAATCGGCCCAAGGCCAGGACAACCTGCTGGTGGGGCGAGTGGTGAACTACAACTCCCTGCGCCAGGAGTTTGAGGGACTGTTTGACGGCTAACGGGCGGCGAACTGGTCGAGATCATGCCAGAATATAGGCTAACTTGCGCGTCTAGTCTTCCAGGGCACCCTTGATCAGGCTACTTCTCAAGATCCAAGAACTGTTCCTTCGCTGGTGGGGCGACTTCACCCTGCAAACGCGCCTGATGGCGGGGGCAACATTGGTGGTGTCGCTGATTACCAGTGGCCTCACCTTTTGGGCGGTCAACACCATTCAATACGACGCGCGGCTGAACGACACCCGCTTTGCCCGCGACTTGGGCCTGCTCTTGGCGGCAAACGTGGCCCCCCTAGTGAACGAGACCGACCGCACGGAACTAGCCCGCTTCTCCTACAGCTTCTACCAAAGCACCTCCAGCGTGCGGTATATGCTCTACGCCGACGAGAACGGCGACATTTTCTTCGGCATCCCTTTTTCTGAAGCGGCGGTACAAAATTCCCTCACCCTGCGGCGGCGGATGCAGTTGCCAGAGGGCTATGCCGAAACCACCGATCGGCCCTTGGTGCGCCAACATCTCACGCCAGCGGGGGAAGTCACCGACGTGTTTGTGCCCCTCAACTACAACGGGCAGCACCTCGGGGTTTTGGCCCTGGGGATTAACCCTAATCCCACCGTCGTGGCTTCATCGCACCTAACGCGGGATGTCACCATTGCGGTGTTTGTCTCGATTTGGGTGATGGTGATTTTGGGTGCAGTGTTCAACGCCCTCACCATTACTCAGCCGATCAAAGAACTGCTGCTAGGGGTGAAAAACATCGCCGCCGGAAACTTCAAGCAGCGGATTGACCTGCCCCTAGGCGGTGAACTGGGGGAACTGATCTACAGCTTCAACGACATGGCCGAGCGCCTAGAGCGCTACGAAGAGCAAAATATCGAAGAACTCACGGCAGAAAAGGCCAAGTTAGAAACCCTGGTCTCCACCATTGCCGATGGCGCGATTTTGCTCGACAGCGACATGCACGCCGTGCTGGTAAACCCCACCGCCCGCCGCCTGTTTGGCTGGGAAAACCAGTCCCTCGATGGGGCCAACATTCTAGAATACCTGCCCAGCCCGGTACGAGCACAGCTTACTCGGCCCCTGTTCCAAGCCGTTCAGGGCGAGGCCGAGGCCATGGAATTCCGCATTCCTCTGACGGAACCCAGCCACCGCACCCTGCGGATTCTCTTAAATACGGTGCTGGATCAGGCCAAGGAAAACGTGAAGGGGCTGGCCATTACGGTACAGGACATCACCCGCGAAGCCGCCCTCAACGAGGCCAAGGCCCAGTTCATCAGCAACGTCTCCCACGAGCTGCGAACGCCGCTATTCAACATCAAATCCTTCATCGAAACCCTGCACGAGTACGGCGAAGACCTGAGCGACACCGAGCGCAAGGAATTTTTAGAAACCGCCAACCACGAAACCGACCGCCTCACCCGTCTAGTCAACGATGTGCTAGACCTGTCGCGACTGGAGTCTAGCCGTCAGTACGTCATCGACGCCGTGGATATCGTGCAGCCCATCGAGCAAACCCTCCGCACCCATCGCCTCCACGCTAGGGACAAGCAGATCGACCTGCGACAAGAGGTAGAATCCAATCTGCCCCCGGTGCTGGGCAACTACGATCTCCTGCTTCAGGTGTTCACCAACCTGGTGGGCAACGCCCTGAAATTCACCGAACCCGGTGGCCAAGTCACCCTTCGCGCCCGCCGTGTGCCCTGCCAAACCAAGGACGGTAGCCCCGACGAGAGCCAAGCCGACTGCATCCGGGTAGAAGTGGCTGATACCGGAATCGGCATTGCCCCCGAAGATCAGCAAGCCATTTTCGACCGCTTCTTCCGGGTAGAGAACCGCGTCCACACCCTAGAGGGAACCGGGCTGGGGCTGTCCATCGTCAAAAACATCATTGAGAAGCACAATAGCCAGGTTCATCTAGACAGCGACGTTGGCGTCGGCACCACCTTCTGGTTCGACCTCGCCATTCAGCCCTCGGTCGATGACGCGCCCAGCCCAGCCGATCCGTCCCTGGTTGCTGTCGCTAATCCCGATCCCTCGGCCCAAACGGTTCTCAGCGCCAATTAGTTCCCTGTTGCCCTCTAGCCATGCCCCCATCGTCTTCCTCCCCGACCCCAGCAGTCCGGTCCTCTGAGGCTTCTGGGATCGCATCACCCGCTGGACAGCCCTCCCCCACCCAGGATGTCCAAGGGAACAGACATCATCATTCCCACGGGCACCGGCACCATCGCCATGGACATTCCCACGGGCACGAAGGCCATAGCCACGTCCATGGCGCAATTGACCCAGAAATTGCCGCCTCGGAACAGGGGCTTTGGGCGGTGAAGTGGTCGCTGGTAGGGCTGATCATTACAGCGGTGCTTCAGGCTGGGGTGTTCTGGCTCTCCGGCAGCGTCGCCCTACTGGCGGATCTGATCCACAACGTTGGCGATGCCCTAACGGCCCTGCCCCTAGGGGTAGCATTTTTGATTTCCCGCCGCCAACCCACCAAGCGCTTTGCCTACGGCTTTGGGCGACTAGAGGACTTAGCCGGATTGGCCATCGTGGGGGTAGTGCTAGCCAGCGCGTTGATCACCGCCTACGAATCCATCGAGCGCTTTTACCACCCCCAACCCCTCAGCCATCTAGGAGCCTTGGCGGCGGCAGCCCTAGTGGGCTTTGTAGGCAATGAACTAGTAGCCCTGTTTCGGATGCGGGTGGGCCGACGAATCAACAGTGCCGCCCTAATTGCCGATGGCCAACACGCCATGGCCGATGGTCTAGTGAGCTTGGCAGTGTTGATCAGCGCCCTTGGAGTCAGCCTAGGCTATCCCTGGGCCGACCCGGTGATTGGCCTGGTGATTACCGCCGTTCTGCTGAAGATTGTGTGGGAATCCGGTCAGACCGTATTTACTCGCCTGCTGGATGGCGTAGAACCAGAGTTTTTGGAAGCGGTAGAGCACGCCCTGGATCACGTCCCGGCAGTGCAGAGGGCCGAAAACCTCAAAGCCCGTTGGTTGGGCCATCGGCTTTATGTAGAACTTGATGTGGCCCTAGCCCCCGAATTATCCCTCGCCGCCAGCCAATCCGTCATCACCGAGGTCGAAACCGCCCTCAAGCAGCATCTCCCCTACCTGGGTTGGGTGAGGGTACGCGGCGTTCCGTCGGTCGAAGCCCCACCCTCCCCTAATCGGTTGGACAGTGGCACACTAGAAACCAGGCTCCACGCTGACACCATATCCGAGCTAGAAGTCCCCAATGCCTAACCCGACTAACGGTAGGAACCAGGTCTCCTCGCCCGTGGATACCGAGGTCACCCAAGCCGAACTGAGGATGAGACAAGACCTGTAGACAAGGATCTGTAATGGCCATTGACGATACCCTGCTAGAACTAATTTTTAGCGGTGCCAACCTGTTTGTGCTGCCCTTTTGGGCGCTGATGGTGCTGGTGCCCAACGCCAAACTCACCCGTACGGTGATGGCCTCCCTGTGGCCGGTGGCGGCCCTGGCGAGTTTGTATCTGTTCCTGTTTGTCAGCAGTTTTGGCAACGTGGAAGGGCTAGAAGCGTTTTCTGACCCCAACCTAAAACTGGCGGACTTAGCCAACCTCTTCGCCATCCCCTTTGTCACCGCTACGGGCTGGGTGCATTACCTAGCCTTTGACCTATTTGTGGGCCGCTGGATTTACCTCCAAGGTCAGGAAACCGGGGTCTTCACCCGTCATTCCCTCGCCCTCACCCTATTTGCGGGGCCAATGGGGTTGCTGTCTCACTTAGTAACGACGGCCATTTGGCAGCGCTTGGCTAAGCCGAATCCAGAGAATACAGCCACTGACCCAGCGGCGTAGGAGAGGTCTGGAGGGGTTCCTTGCCAATGGATGGGCCGTGCCCACACCCGACGGTGAACGGCTTGAGGCATGGCTGTTTGGGTGTTGCACCCTAGGGGTTGGCGAAGGTGTAGAGGTCTACCAGCGGGCGTCGAAGGCGTAGTCGATGTAGTCTTGGATGAGCAAATAGCGGCCGTCGGGTAGGGTGAGATAGCGGTCGGAGCGGGTGGCGGTGGGGATGTGGGTGCGGCAGGCCACCAGAGCCACGTCAAAGCGACAAACGGCGTTGGCCCACTGGGGATGTTTGAGCAGGTAGACCTGGGCCGCTTTCCAAAGCTTAGTTTGCTTACTGCGGGTGATGGCCATCAGCCCGTCAGCGTCCCAGTTGCCTTGGCTGCGGGTTTTCACCTCCACAAAGGCCACCTGACCACCTTGGTCAGGGTGGCCTTGGGTAAGGACTAAGTCAAGTTCGCCATAGGTGCAGTGCCACTGGCGATCCTTCACCGTCCAGCCATTGGCGGTCATCCATTGGGCAATCAGATTTTCACCAAAGGTGCCCAGTTCTGCGGGGGTGAGGGGTTCTCCGTCGGCAGGGGAGGGGGGCATAGGCAAGCATCGCTGAGAAACGGAATGGCCAGGGGAAATTAGGGAGTTGCCGGGGTATCCCCTTAGGCCGAGGCAAAGATACGGTAGTTGACTGCCTGGGTCATGGCGGCACCGTCGTGCTTTTGTTGATGCTGCACAAACTGCACCATCTTCAGGTCATAGGTCGATACGTGGGTGGTCATCCAGGTGGCAAGGTGGTGAATGTCATCTAGGGTCAAGGGCCGCAGTCCCTGCTCCAGGGTGAGTCGGTAGTTTAGAATGAGCTCCAGCAGTTCCTCGTGCTGCTCGGTATGGCTCGCTTGTTCGGGATAACCAAAGACCTCCATTAGGGCTTCTTCGGTTTCGCAGTGTTCTAGCGTCACCGTAAATAACGTATCCAGAGCCGCCTGAATCCTATCTTCGTTGTAACCTAGAAGCACAGACCGATAGAGGTCTTCCAGCAACTGAAGCAGATAGCGGTGCTCCTGATCAATTTGGGGATGGTTGAGCTTGCAGCTATCCCGCCAGTATGCCAAAGACATGAACTTACCTTTAAGCCTTTTTTCACACTCTATCAGCCCTCTTCTTCGCCCTAACATGGGTATTCACGGAACTTGTTGACCCGCTATCAGGCAAAGTTACGGCTAACGTAGGTATTGCAGATGACACGCCCTGGATCCTGTGTAACACCCTGTAAATTTCCTGGGACGCCAATCAGGCTACCGCGAGTGGCTTAGCTGGCCCAGCTAGAGAACCGATTGGAAAGTTCCGTTAAGGATCGAAGCCGTTCGCGCATCTCGTTGGTGATAGCCCCATTTTGGTAGCGCCAGCCCCAGTTGCCACCCGATTGGCCAGGGGTGTTCATGCGACAATCGCTGCCGTAGCCCAGCACGTCTTGCAGGGGAATAATCGCCTGGTTGGCAATGGACATCAGCGCTAGGCGAATCAGTGTCCAGTGGATGCCTTCGGGGCTAAAGCAGCCCACATAAAGCAGCAGGCGATCCCGCTCATAGTCGGAGATTTGCTCGAACCAGCCGACGGTGGTGTCGTTGTCGTGGGTACCCGTGTAGACGACGCTGTTGTGGACGTAGTTGGTGGGCAGGTAGGGGTTGCCGCTGTCGGAACCAAAGGCAAAGTGGAGGATCTTCATGCCCGGAAACTCGAACTGATCGCGCAGAGCCTCTACTTCCGGGGTGATGACCCCAAGGTCTTCCGCCAAAATGGGCAAGCTACCGAGGGTTTGGCGCACGGTTTCAAACAGGGCCTCTCCGGGGGCTTCGATCCACTCACCATTCATAGCCGTGGTTTCGCCAGCGGGGACGGCCCAGTAGGCTTGCAGTCCTCGAAAATGGTCTACCCGAATCAGATCCACATACTTGAGGAGAGTTCTCAGACGCTGAATCCACCAGTCAAAGCCGTTCTTTTCTAGGACATCCCAGTTGTAGGTGGGGTTACCCCAAAGCTGTCCGGTTTCGCTGAAATAATCCGGCGGCACCCCGGCCATTTCCGCTGGGGCCAGGGTTTCCGGGTCGATCATAAAGTTGTCGGGGAAGGCCCACACATCGGCGCTATCGTGGGCGACGTAGATGGGGATATCGCCAATAATCTGAATCTGGCGTTCGTTGGCGTACGCCTTCAGAGCCGTCCACTGACGGTAGAACTCGAACTGAAGAAACCTGTGGCAAAAAATATCGCTGGCCAACTTTTCTCGCCATTCGGCCAGGGCTTCAGGTTCGCGGCAAGCAATGGGTTCATCCCACTCCGTCCAACTGGCTCCTCCAAAGGCATTTTTGAGGGCCATGAAAAAGGCAAAATCATCAATCCAAAAGTGGAAATCGGCGCAGAAGGCCTCGAAGTCGGCCAAATCTTCCTCGGTGGCCACGTCCCGAAAGCGGCTAGCGGCCCGCTCTAGCAGGCGCATTTTTACCGGAATCACCGCATCAAAGTCGACCCAGTCGGCAGACAAATGCTCTAGATCATGCAGCTCATCGGGATAGAGGAGATCGTCTTCGCACAGCTTTTCTAGGCTAATCAGCAGCGGATTGCCCGCCATGGAGGAGTAGCACATGTAAGGCGAATTGCCGTGGCCCGTTGGCCCCAGGGGCAACACCTGCCAAAGCCGCTGGCGCGTGTCAGCCAAAAAGTCTACAAACTCATAGGCCGCTGTCCCCAGATCGCCAATTCCCAATCGACTGGGCAGGGAGGTGGGATGGAGTAGAATGCCGCTGGCTCTGGGAAAGGGCATAGTCAAACCTGTGCAATTCCAGTAGACTCTAGCACGACCGACCGGGGTTATTTGGCCTTCCTGTCGGTGATTTTTGGGTGATTTTTGGGTGACGTTTTTCAGGGACTTTTGGCGCTATGACCACCTACCGCAACCCCGCCCCCACGGTGGATTTGATTATCGAACTACTGCACCATCCCCATCGGCCTATTGTGCTGATTGAGCGCCACAATCCGCCCCTGGGTTGGGCCTTGCCCGGTGGCTTTGTAGACTATGGCGAATCTGTGGAAGCCGCCGCCCGCCGCGAAGCCCTAGAGGAAACCCAACTGGCCGTCACCCTAGTCGAGCAGCTTGCGGTCTACTCCGACCCCCAGCGCGACCCCCGCCAGCACACCCTCAGCGTAGTCTTCCTCGCCACCGCCACCACCGACCCCATCGCCGGAGACGACGCCAAAACCGCCGCCATCATTCAGCCCTGGGCCTTGCCCAAAAACCTCTGCTTTGATCACGACCGCATTTTGCGAGATTATTGGCAATACCGCTTCTACGGCCACCGCCCCCGCTTTGGGGTGGATATGTAGGTTCTCTTTGCCAAGTCCCCGCTGGCCCTCACCCTAAATCCCTCTCCCAAGCTGGGAGAGGGACTTTGAAGTCGCAGAAGAGAGACTTTGAAAGAGAATTCCGGCTCCCCTCTCCTCTCTGGGAGAGGGGCTGGGGGTGAGGGCTAAAGGGACTTGGGGATCCAGTCAATCCGTTCAATCCGTCAATTTTTGTTCTAGTAAGGCAACCTATGGAACGCACGATTATCAATACCCCCAATGCCCCCGCCCCCGTTGGCCCCTACAACCAGGCCGTTGCGGTGACTGGGCAACTGCTGTTTGTCTCTGGCCAAATTGCCCTCGACCCCGCCACCGGGGAACTGGTTGGCCCTGGGGATGTGGTAGCCCAAACCGAGCAGGTGATCGCCAATCTCAACGCAATTCTCACCGCCGCTGGGGCCAGCTTCGACAATGTGGTGAAAACGGGGGTCTTCCTCAAGGATATGAACGATTTCGGCACGGTCAACGAAATCTACGCCAAATACTTTGGCGGGGAAAATGCCCCCGCCCGCGCCTGTGTGGAGGTGGCCCGTTTGCCCAAGGATGTGGCGGTGGAAATTGAGTGCATCGCCGCCCTGTAATCCTCCCGATTGACTGCCAAAACCTGCCAGAACCCGCCCCGGTCAAAGGAGCACAGGATTAAGAGATAGGTCGTTGCGGCTAGCTCTGTACCCAGTCCTCTAGGGTTTTGGCAGCGGTGGGTAGAGCGGCAGTGAGCACCTCGCAACCCGAATCGGTGATCAGAACATCGTCTTCGATGCGGATGCCGCGAACATCGGCGAACGAGTCCAGCCGTTCCCAGTTCACCGCATCATCGTACTGACCCGACTGACGGGCGGGGCCGAGGATACCGGGGACTTGGTAAAACCCAGGTTCAATCGTTACCACCATGCGGGGAGCCAGGGGACGATCCAGCCTCAGAAACCCTAGGCCAAAACGGTCACTACGCTGCCGTCCTGGCGCATAGCCCGCCACATCCCCCAGGTCTTCCA
Source organism: uncultured bacterium (assembly GCA_964635665.1). Classification (GTDB taxonomy): domain Bacteria; phylum Cyanobacteriota; class Cyanobacteriia; order Phormidesmidales; family Phormidesmidaceae; genus Nodosilinea. The sequence goes on from CAZWNR010000016.1 coordinate 15,161, forward strand.
TGTCGTGAACATCGAGCCCCAGCAGATGCCCTACCCCGTGGGGAAAGAACAGGGCATGGACATCACGATCCACCAGGTCATCGGGCCGCCCCTGCAGAATACCCAACTCCACCAGGCCAGCCGCTAGGGTGCGACAGGCCAGCAGGTGTAGGTCGCGATATTCTACCCCCGGTTTTGCCGCCGCAATGCAGGCATCATGGGCCGCTAGCACCACGTTGTAGACATCCCGCTGGGGCGCTGAAAATTGGCCGGAAACAGGCCAGGTGCGGGTGATATCTGCGGCCCAGCCCTGGGGGGTTTCGGCTCCGGCATCCACCAGCAGCAGATCCCCCGGTTGCAGGGGATGGTGGTAGTGCTCGTTGTGGAGCACCTCGCCGTGGGTGGTGACAATGCTGTTGTAGGCGCAGGTACACTGGTGGGCCATCATCACCTGCTCTAGGGCGGCGCGGACCTCGGCCTCGGTGGTGGCATGGCGGGTAGCGGCCATCCCGGCTTGGTGGGCCTGTACCGATACCTGGGCGGCCCATCGCATCTCCGCCAAGGCCCAGTCATCGTGGTGCAGGCGTAGGTCAACCATGGCTTGAGCCAAGGCTCTCTCTTGGGCAGAGGCGGTGGCCATCGTGGTGGCGGTGGGCAGGGTAATGGCGGTGGCGGCTCGCTGGGGCAATTCGGCTAAGGGATAGACGGCCTCGGCCCCGATGGCAGCAGCTTGATCTGCGGGGCTGGGGGTTGGCCCATGCCACAGGGCCGCACCGGGATGGGGGGCATCCATAAACAGGGTGGCCTTGCCGTTCTCCAACACCAGGGCGGCACCGGGCAGCGGGCGACCCGCAAAGTAGAGAAAGTGGCTACTGGCCCGAAAGGGATAGGTATTGGCCGGAAAGTTACGGGAAACCGGATGCCCTGCCCACAGCACCACCGCCCCCGCAAACCGCTGGCCCAACCCTAACCGCCGCTGGAATAAACAGATCTGGTCGAGGGAAGACCGATCTTTCCCTGGGGACCATGACCCCTGATCGAAATCAATCCTATTCACCATAGCCATAGGTCTACTCTTTACCAAGAATACGTTTTTTTGCTAAAACCCTAAAGCTAGGTGTAGTGCTACCCCAAGCCCTGAAGAGATAGCGTAGGATACTTTTAATGAAATCGCTTTTACTAAGTTCAGTTCAAATATACTATTAGGTGGTGTGATGACTAGCCTAGTTTAGGTTTGGCGTTATGGCTTCCTTACTTCTTCGACCAGGGGCACGGGTGCGGCTGAAAGGACAGGATGACCACGTCCCCGATTTCTACGTTGTCCGTTGCGACCACGATCGCTGCTGGATTCGTCAGCCCAATTGGAATCCTGAGGCTACGATGAACGTCCGCTTCACGCAGCTTTTTGTTCCTGGGCCACCGTCATCGGTGCCCATGGCCTCAGGGGGTATCGCCTTGCCGCCCTTGGCATCGGCGGGATCAGCGGCAGCCGTTGCAGTGGCCCACCGATCAGCGGATCATCCGCAATGGCCTGATAATGTCATCGATATGGCGGCCTATCGGCGGCGCAGGTCCCGCTAGGGATTATCCAGATGGTTGGGGTGTAGCCACAGGTACAGAGCGCCGGGTTTCTCTGGGAGTAGGGTAAATTACCTACTAGGCGGTCGATGAACCTGGCGGCCAAGTCCTAGAAGGCAAGCCGTCATCCGCCAAGGGATGGCTGGGTCTGTTGTTTTACCCCCCTGCAAACCACGATGACGCTTTTAGCCCGATTCCTCCAGCTGCTGCGATTTCTGGAGGGTTTGCTTGAGTTTCTAGACATCTTGACAACCCCGCCAGGGCAGGTGGCGGCTGTAGGGGTTGGACTGTATGTGGGCTTAATAGGGCTCGGTAGCGAAGCTTCTACCGCCGCTACCCTAGCAGGTTCTGTCGCCCTAGCCCTAAGCTGTATCCTTACTCGTCCTTGGTTCTAGGCAGCAGACCAGACGCCACGCAAGATCCCTGAGGATGGGTGATCGCGACTTCGGTCAAGGCAGCCACCCTAACCTTGCAAGAGACTAACGAGGTGGGGTAACTCTGGCAAAATCAGGGCATCCATCGCCAATTTCACAGCTTTGCTCGACCCAGGTAGGGAAAACAACAGTTTGCCTCGATACACCCCCGCTACCGCACGGGAGGCCATCGCCCTGGAGCCAATTTCCTGAAAGCTAAGCTGGCGGAACAGTTCGCCAAAGCCAGGTAGAGTTTTCTCTAGCAGAGCTTCTAGGGCATCGTAGGTGGTGTCGCGGGGGGCAATGCCGGTGCCGCCGTTGACGATCACCGCATCCAGATCACCCCTCTGGGCCCACTGCATCACCAGATCCCGAATCACCGCTGGCTCATCGGCCACAATACTGTAATCCGCGATCTGGTGTCCTGCCGCCGTTAGCCCAGATTGAATCAGCGCTCCGCTCTGGTCGGTATCAGGGGTGCGGGTATCGCTCACCGTCAGCACAGCGCAGTGCAGCGGGCGATCTAAAGGATGGGGGTGGGCCATGGCTAGGGCACCGTCCGAGATAACTAGGGCATCGGGCAAGTTGTCTAAAAACCCGGTTTGTTTACCGAAGAG
>CAZWNR010000017.1:0-17663 GCA_964635665.1 uncultured bacterium
GTCGGGGGGGTAGGTGTCGCGGGTGCAGCTCTCTAGGCTGGGCGGGCCACCCAAAACCCGGTAGCTGTCAGGAATCAGTGGAAACACAAGCCCCTGCTGCCCCTTGGGATGGTTGGCCACCTGGCCAATGGGGCTGACAATCTGACCGTGTGTTCCGGCGGCAAGGCAGGCCCGGATTTCATCGGCGGGGTAGCCATCGCTGGTGATGTCCCCCTTGAAAAACTTGATCGCGACTTCCCGATCCCCATGCTCAGTTTTCCACACACCCTTGGAAATCACCCCCGACGCGCCCTGGCCCAGCACCTCGCCTTTGGCCAGATCGGCCCAGTCAATCACGGGTAAGTCGGCGCTGGAGAGATCCGATCCCTCGCTACAGAAGGGATTGCCCGCATAGGCCAGCCAAGAGAGCCGGGGTAGCGTTAGCAACCAAGGGGGCAGTTCCGTCAGTTGGTTGGCGGCGAGACGGATCAGTTCTAGATTGCGACAATGGGCCAGTTCTGGGGGCAGCGTTTGGAGGCGATTTCCGGCCAGCATCAGCTTTTGCAGATTTTCGAGGGAACCGATGGAGGCGGGCAGGGTTTCCAGTTGGTTGTCGGTCAAAATCAGCCAGCGGGTTTGGGACGGCAGGGCATTTTCTGACAGGTGGGTAATGCCGTTGGACTTGAAGCCAATCATGGACAACTGCGGACATTGAGCCAAGACCTCCGGCACTGTCTCAAACCGATTGTTGCTCAGGAAAATCACCCTCAGCCGATGCAGCCGAGGCAAGTCCTCCGGCAGGGTACTGAGCTGATTGCGCGATAGATCCAGCACCTCCAGCGAATCGGCCAGGTCAAAAATTTCCTGGGGAAAGGTGGCTAGATTGGCGGACAGGTTCAGCCGTTGGAGTCCCGCCAGTTGGCCCTGGCGCAGTTGGTCAAGGGTGTGCATCGTGGGTTTTCGGGGATACTCTGCCCACTGTGCCATGACTCGGGGCAACGGTGATCACAGCTTCTGTGGCTAGTCCAACCTCAGGGGATAGCCAACCCCAGCGAACCTGGGCGGAATGGAGGGTAAGACACCTCAGGGCGGATTATTGTGGTGTGGCTATAGTCACTTGGGTTGGGACATTCAGATACTGTTCAAACGGTGGAACGTTCTACCCTTTGAAGGGGAAATGTCTCAACCAGACTGGCTACAGCTATAACCCAGGGGTGAATGGGGGAAACCCCATTGATCGGGAAGCTGGGGAGGGAATTCGCTAAAATCGGGACAGCGTTATCCAAGAGCGCCGTTCTATGTGTCCCCGCCGTTGCTGCGTTAGTCTGCCAGGTTCCCTACACCCCTACCTTGCCCCACCTAGGCCGCCGTTATCCTAGCGGCCCGGATGGTTAGTTGGCCGTGGTATGTCTCGATTTTAAGCCCTACCCCACGGCCTATAGATAGTACCAGAACGGTCATTTCACGCAGTTTGTAAAGGGTTCAGGGTCACCTGGGCCACCTTCAGCCGCCATGATTCCATCTACCATGAGCCATGATGTCCCTCAACGGCCACCCTTCCAGGCCCACCAAATTGTTTATCTCATCTGCGATCAACATCGCCTCTACACGGAGGTGATTGAAATTCTATCGGAGCGGCAACTGGCCTGGGTGAGACCCCTAGCCCTAATGACACCGGAGGATGTGCTGCCCCTGTCTGCTAGCCTCGACTGGGGAGAGATCCCGCCAAGGGCGGACCAGCCGACCATCCCCGATTTGCTCTGGCCCCTAAACCAGTTTTACCCCGCCCTGGATACCGACTTTGTGGCCCTGTGGGCAATGATGCCGACTCCACCGCACAAAGGGGAGCAGGTCGCCCACAGTGCCATCATCTCTCAATTTACCCGCCGCCTGTGGGAGACAACCCAGGGAACAGCCCGCCGCCCCGCCTCTGGGGCTGGGGGAAGTGAAGCGTAGTCGGTATTTTCACGATCAGGGTATTTTCGATGAATTTTGTGTGAAGATCCTACTCCTTCCGCTGGTCCAAACCTGACCCAGCGGAAAATAGCAACCACGTTTTCACTGAAAATGCCGCCATGGGGGGATTTTGCCCAATCTGGGTGGTCTTCAAGCCATGGAACGGGAACCTCATCCGGAACACGAACGTCTCACAGGCGTCAGTACATCTCTGGATCGCGATCCGCCCTAGCCATCAAGGCAAGTATTATTAGCTACCTTAGCAAGCAGGGTTTATTGGGTTGGTCAAGCCGCCGAAAAGCTTTGCTGTTCAAGGCCTAATCGGAGAGAGTCGTTGCCCAGTCATGATGATGACAAAACTCCAAACAAGTGACTTAAGTCACAGTCACGATCACCTTCTTGGGTTATATTCGGTGAATCTACGGATGAATTGTGTTGATGGTGCCTAGATGTACATCAAGATATGACCAACTCTCAAGCCTAGGGTGGTCAATGTCGGCCCAGGGCGCGTACCTTCGTAGATGTCAAAGCTACGTTTTACACTCATTAAAATCACGTAGGACACACCAGGAGTATGTCGGGTATGCAAACTATGACTAATACTATGGCAATCGTGCAGGCCCAAGGATCCCTCAACGCCTCCAATGCCCAAGATTTTCACCTCAGCTTGGTGGAGCGTCTCCAATGCGATACGTCGGCTGGACTGGTTGTTGATATGAGCCAGGTTGAGTCCCTAGATAGCGCTGGTCTGATTTCTTTGGTGTCTGCCCTGAAGCAGGCTCGCCAGCGCAGCAAGCGCTTTTGCCTCTGTGCGGTGCCCCCCACCATTCGCATCATTTTTGAACTCACCCAGCTAGATCGGGTTTTTGAAATGGTGGAAGACGTATCCCACACCACTTTGTTAGCGGCTTAGTCAGGCTAACCATTCACGAGCGCCTAGACTCGCCTCTGCGAATCTATAGCCCTTGCAGCCTTCACCGTGGCAGAGACCACCGTGGGGGTTTTTGCTTTTGGGAGATTAGCCACCAAAGGGCAGAACTCCCCCGCTATAGTAGGAAAGGCTTTTTGTACTGTGATGTTCCGGAGTGCCTGCCGTGCCCGTTGCCGTTGATACCCTGCTAACCCCAGACATTAATAAGCCCGCTCGCTACCTGGGCAACGAACTGGGGGCTGTGCATAAACCCTGGGATCAGGCGGCGGTGCACTGGGTGCTCACCTATCCCGAAATCTACGAAGTCGGTGCCTCTAACCTGGGCCACATCATTCTCTACAGCATTCTCCATACCCAGCCCCGGCAGCTTTGTGATCGCGCCTATCTGCCTGCCGCTGACCTAGCCGCGAAGCTCAAGGAGACCCAAACGCCCCTGTTTGCGGTGGAATCCCAGCGGAATCTGACGGATTTTGACATCCTCGGCTTTAGCCTCAGCTACGAACTAGGGGCCACGAATATTCTGGAAATGCTGACTCTGGCGGGGGTTCCCCTCACCTGGCAAGAGCGGGCTGGGGCTGGAGCCTTCAACCCTGGGGGCGGATCGTGGCCGCTAATTTTTGCTGGGGGGCAAACGGCGACCTCTAACCCCGAACCCTACGCTGATTTCTTTGATTTTGTCGCCCTAGGCGATGGCGAAGAACTGCTGCCGGAAATTGGCCTGGTGATCGAAGAGGGCAAGGCAGCGGGCCTCAGCCGAGAAGAATTATTGCTGGACTTGGCCCAGGTGCCCGGTGTCTACGTGCCCCGGTTCTACGATATGGCCGAGGATGGGTCGGTGCATCCCAATCGGCCCGATGTGCCCAAACGCATCCTGCGCCGGGTGGCGACGCCAATTCCCGCCTACGCCATGGGGTTGGTGCCCTACGTAGAAACTGTCCACGACCGCCTCACCATCGAAATTCGCCGGGGCTGCACCCGAGGCTGTCGCTTCTGCCAACCGGGAATGCTCACCCGTCCGGCGCGGGACGTGGAACCGGAGGCGGTGATCGACGCCATCGAAACCGGGATGCGGAAGACGGGTTACAACGAGTTTTCCCTGCTGTCTCTGAGCTGTTCCGACTACCTGGCCCTGCCAGCGGTGGGGGTGGAGGTGAAAAACCGCCTCAAGGACGAGAACATTTCCCTGTCGCTGCCCAGCCAGCGGGTGGATCGCTTTGATGAAAATATCGCCAACATCATCGGTGGCACGCGACTCACGGGACTGACCTTTGCCCCGGAAGCAGGCACCCAACGGATGCGGGACATTATCAATAAAGGACTGACCAACGAAGAACTGCTCCGAGGCGTCAAAACCGCCCACGAACAGGGCTGGGACAAGGTGAAGCTGTATTTCATGATCGGCCTGCCGGGGGAAACCGACGCCGACGTAATTGGCATTGCCGAAACCGTGCGCTGGCTGCGACAAACCTGCTATATCAAGGGCCGCAAGCCGCTGTCCTTTAATATCACGATTTCCAACTTCACCCCCAAGCCCCACACGCCCTTTCAGTGGCACACCGTCTCTACCGAGGAATTTAAGCGCAAACAAGCCCTGCTTCGGGCGGAGTTCAACACCATGCGCTGGGCCAAGGTGAACTTCACCGATGTGCGCATTTCCGCCATGGAGGACTTTGTGGGTCGAGGGGATCGCTCCCTGTCTGCCGTGGTACGCCGCGCCTGGGAACTGGGGGCCGGGATGGATTCCTGGTGGGAAAGTCTCGACAACGCCTTCAACGCCTGGGCCACCGCCATCGAGGAAGCGGGTCTGACCTGGAAATATCGCCAGATTGCCCAGGGCGAATGGAACGTGATGACCACGGATGGGGACAATCCCCACGCCAATTTGGACGCCGCCCTGCCCTGGGATCACCTAGACACAGGCATCGATAAGACCTGGCTGAAGCAGGATCTGCTACGCGCCCTAGAAGCCGCCACGGTGCCAGATTGCTCCTTTGAGGGCTGCTCCCACTGCGGGGTCTGTGGGCCAGACTTTGGCCATAACGTGGTGGTGCCGCCGCTGCCGATTCCCGCCTTCGTGGGCCATGGCAAACCCGATTCTGACCGGGTGCAGCGGCTGCGGATCACCCTCGGCAAACTCGGCACCATGGCGCTGATTGGCCATTTGGACTTGGTGCGCCTGTTTGACCGAGCCTTGCGACGGGCCAGCCTACCCATTTCCTTCACGGGCGGTTTCCACCCAGGGCCAAGGCTTTCTCCCGCCAATGCCCTGCCCCTAGGGGCTACCAGCAGTGGTGAGGTGGTTGATTTTGAACTAAAAACCCCCATGGATCCGACGGAATTTTTGCAGCGGCTGGCCCAGGAACTGCCGCCAGAAGTTCCCCTTTACAGCGTCGAGGAAGTGCCCATCGACAGCCCCGCCGCTACCAAACTACTGGAACGGGCAGAGTACTATCTGCGCGTTGGCCTAGAACATCCCACTCCCGCCGAACCCGATTGGGAGAACTGGATTAACCAGGTACTCAATCAAACGGAAATTCTCTGGGAGAAAACCACCAAATCCGGAAAGGTGCAGATGGTCAACCTGCGGGAGCAGCTCTACGAACTCGACTACATCGCCCTGAGCCGCGATACCGATGACGGATCCCCAGCCCCAATGCAAGAATTGAAGGTGACAGACCTGGAACTGGAACCTGGCGAAGCCCTGATTCGCGTGGTGGGCAGCTGCCGCAACGACGGGAACCTTCTGCGCCCCGAACAGGTCGTTTGGATGGTGGAACAGGCCGCTGGGCAATCTTTGCAGCTTCGCCACAAGCACCGTTCCCGCCTATATCTTGCTGATTGATCATCGCCCTAGGGCAAGAGGCCGTCATGATTCCTGCTAGTCCAGTTGGTTCAGTGTCATCCCGATCCGGGGTACGGAGGCGACTGCGGTGGGCCAGGGTGGGGATGACGATTGCTGGGTTCAGCAGTTTAGGTTGGATCTTGAATCCTGGGTCAGTGTTGGCCAACGAGCTGTGTCAGGAAGATCCTAGGAACAGCCCATCGGTGTCTGGGGCTATGCCCAATCTGTCCGCTAGCTTTGCCCAGGATATCTGTAAGATTCTGACGATGCCCACCGCCAGTCGATCCGAGGGAGAGGCCTTCACCAACCAAGTTCAACCAGGCTCATTACTCACTCACACCTCCGCCTCCGCTGAGGCTATGACGCTACCGAGTATGTGGTGGTCGCGAGACTCGATTCCATCGCAGCTAGGGCGGAATCGGCTGGTCGATTCCTGGGTGTCTTACACCATCCAGGGGGCTGATGTCCGGGTGGTGGATGTCATGATTAACGGCCAGTTTTGGCGCGCGCTCACCATGCCTCAGCGCTACGGCGTTCTCAATAGCTTTGGCAACTCGGCCCAGGAATTTGGCTATCACCTGCGGTTTTTCCAAAATAACGGCTATTCTGCCCGGATGATTGGGGTTTATGCCTGCGAAGCTTCCAGGGGTGAAGCCTTGCCCCTGAGCGCCACCGCCCATTGCCTGGTGACAGTAGACACCCCTCGCCTTCTTCAACTTCAGCAGGCGATGCAGCCTCAGCCGCCGATGCCGACCGCTACTGAACCTCGCCCCGCCGATCCCAACCCGTCCTTGGCCGATATCCCCAGCCCACTTCCCGATCTGGCCGACCTGCCAGAATAAGGCCGCCGCAATGGAAGCGCCGCCGCCTTTGGAAATCTGAGGCCCCCAGCCGTCTGGCCCCCTCCAGCCTAGCTCCCCCCGATCTAAGTGGTCACTCCGACAGGTTCGATCCGGTGTCCACGTAGATAGACTCTAGGCGCTGGAGCACCTTAGCCTTCAGATTGGTCTTCAGCTCATTGCGTAGCAGATCGCGGCTGGTCACCATTGCCCCTAGATCCGGACGACTACGGGCGGTGACCACCCATTCCTTCAATAACTGACACTGGGGATCGGCAATGGTGCAAGACAGCACATGGGCGCAGCGGCGGGGATTTTCTAGGGCAAACAACAGCAATTTGTAGGATCCTGTGGTGCCTAGCAGCCCAGCAATATCCTGGCCTAGCTGGGTTTTGAGATCGATATAGCAGGGCAGCCACCGCGCACCGTGGGTACTGCTGTACAACACCGTCAGCCACAGCATGACGGGATGGGGCGACATGGTGCAAATAAACGTGTTGTAGCGGGTGCTAATCAGGCGGCGGTTGATTTCCTCCTCCGGCATCATGGCCCACAGGGTTGCGAGATTACCTCGGCTGGTGGGCACCGCGTGGGGAAAGACAATTTCGGCAATGGGCTTACTGGGGGGCCAAACCATCAGCCGACAGACTTGATCGTCATCAACGACGGCCTTGTTGAGCGCTGCCTGTTTGGCGACGGGTACGCGGTTTAGGGTGGTGCTAATTCGCTGACTAATGCGGAAGCCGTTGACATAGCGGCTTTCTAGGGGTTCTAGGGTGGTGAGAACGTCCTGGATGGTCTGGGGCCGATCCTCCGGGCGCTTCGCCATACAGCGCAGAATCAGATCTTCTAGTAGCCTCGGCACCTTCAGTTGACTGGCCACGTCCTCGATGCGCTTTGGAGATTCGCTCTGGTGAACCTTATACCAACCGCCAAAGGTGTGGCTGCTGGAACGCAGCGGTAGATGCCCGGTCAGCATTTGAAACATCATGATGCCGAGGCTGTAAATGTCGGATCGACCGTCCAGTTCTCGCCCGTCCATCTGTTCGGGGGAGGCATAGGCGAGGGTGCCCATGAAACAATTGGTTTGGTCGCTGCCCGCCTGCATCAGCTTGGCAATGCCAAAGTCCAGAATTTTGGCGAGTTCCCCCAGGGTAGGATCCTGGACGATCATAATGTTGCTGGGCTTAATGTCCCGGTGAATGATGGGGACAGGTTCCACCTGGGTTTTGAGGGTAATACCATCGTGGGCAGCCTGAAGACCCAGGCAAATTTGACGAATTAGCCCCAAGAACCGAGGAATGGGTAGGGGTTGCAGATTAATCATCTGGCTCAGACTTTGGCCCTGGAGGTATTCCATCACGTAGAAGGGAACCCCCTCTTCGTTCACCCCATAGTCGGTGACGCGCACCACATGGATACTTTTTTGACCCAGTTGGGCGCAGGTCATCGCCTCCTGCATGAAGCGATCCCGCATTTTGTCGTTCATCATCGTCTGGGACAAAAACTTGACCGCCACCTTAACACTGCCTAGCAGGACATCCTCTGCTAAGTAGACCCGCCCCATGGATCCTTGACCTAGGGGCTGCATGAGTTCGTAGCGATTGGCAAGCTTGGTGCCTAGGTTTGAGTCAGCCATAGCGTTTGATAACCAGCCATTGTGCACATTGCCCAGGGGACGACCTAACCCGTTCTGGGGATGAGTGAATCGGTAACGACGACCAACGATGAGCCTCTCGCCCTAGGGGCCACGACTCCCTTCCCATTAGGGCCATATCCTCAGGTCACCGAACCCGATCCGGATAGGAGCAGAACCGGGGCAGAATCTTTACCAAGGCGCGATGGACGCTAGGGTGATCTTAATATGCCCACTTTAGTCAGAAATCACTCGACCGCTATCCCCCGCTGGGGGGCGCAGCCTGAAGTTGCAGGGTCGCTTCCATGGCGCTGGTCAGATAGTGCCCCGTCATGATGCCGCTAGACATGTGATAACGGCCATCATCAAGGCGGTGCAGCGTTTCAAATCCGGTACGGCGCTGGCGATCCCCTAAGGCCCAATATCTCTGAATAATTGAGTCGGGGGCTACCCAGCCCTCACCCTCCACTCGGCCCAACTGGCTATGCTGGAGCACAAAGGTATATTGACAATCGCCGCTGGCAAGACGTCCGCGATATTGAAGGGCCATTTCAGCGGGTATAGCTTCTGGGATGACCAGTTTCATCACCATAGTAAACCAGTCATCGCGGCTCCAGGCGATCAAAATTTTGCCCTTCACCGGAGTTGGGAGGCGATCCCGCTCTAGCCAGCTTCCTTGTAACGTCCAGCGTCCTGGTTCAACCAAAAAACTGTGAACCACTGGTTGCTCCTCAAACCATGAACCTTAGGGCCGCTGATCAGGGCTGATAGCCAGCCTCCCTAGACCAGTAAGCCGCTCTCACTCCAGCATACGCCCTATTCCTAAGAGTGAGATCGCTAGGGGGCTGATTGATGCGAACCGTAAAAACTTCCCCAATTTTAGGGATTGTGGATGTCGCCTAGGATGGTGGCTGAGGTGGCACCAGTCACCGTCGGCAGGTTGCCCGGAAACCGCTGCCAGCGCCAGTAGCCCAGCACCGCAAAGGCTATGGCCTCCTTGTCGTTAGCGGGCACGCCGGCCCCATCGGTGGGGACGACGGGAATATCGGGAAAATGGTGCTGAAGGTGGGCCATCAGCACCGGGTTACGACTGCCGCCACCGCCCACCAGAATGGCCTCGGGCAGGGCAGGCAAAAAGGCACGGTAGGACTGGGCAATGGTGGCGGCGGTAAAGCCTGTAAACGTGGCCACGGTATCCAGAGGGCCGAGACCTCGCTGCTGGGCTTCGGCATAGCAGCGCTGAAAATAGTCCCAGCCAAACAGTTCCCGCCCCGTGGACTTAGGCGGCGGCTGCCGTAGGTAGGGGTGTTGCAGCCAGTCGTTAATCAGATCGAGGCAAGGGGTACCCTGGGCAGCCCAAGCTCCATCCACATCATAGGTAAGGCTGCCCTCGGATAGGGTGGCGATGGCGATGTCGATGAGGGAGTTTCCTGGCCCCGTATCCCATCCCAAGATGGCCGGGGGCTGAGGGAATTGGTGACGATCCCAGGCCGGCAAGTAGGTGACGTTGCCAATGCCGCCGATGTTCTGTACGCAGCGGCACTGCTGGGGATGGCTTAGCAAACAAAGATCCACAATCGGCACCAGGGGCGCACCCTCTCCTCCGGCCTCAATGTCGGCCTGTCGAAAATTGCTGACCGTCGGCACCCCTAGGCGGCGGGCTAAACTTGCCCCTCGCCCCAGCTGGACGCTATAGGCCAATTGATGCCCCTGCACCGGACGGTGAAATACCGTTTGACCGTGGGAGGCGACCAAATCCACCGGGCCAGTCCGATCGATAGCGTGCTGGGCTGCCTGGGCAAAGGCCTGGGCAATGGCCTCGTCTAAATCCGCCAGATCCGCTAGGGATAGGGGGTGTCCGGCGCAGGTGTCCAAAATTCGCTGGCGCAGGTCGGCGGAGTAGGGCGTGGTAAACCCCGCTACCAAATGGGCCGATATCCCATAGCCCTGCCCCTCCAGATCCACCGTGGCCACATCAATGCCATCGGCGGAGGTGCCACTTATTAAGCCGATCACGCGCATTCCAGCCCCCTCCTATCGATCCGCAGCAGCCCCTTGGCCCTAACCCTTGAATCAGCCCGATTCTAGGCTCCTAGGGGCTAGACAGGCAAATGCTCTAGGCCCTTGTTGCTGCCAATCACCACCATCAATCCACCCGCCTTCAGACGGGTGACAGGACTAGGGTTGATTTCAAACTTATCGGGCTGCTGGTCTTGGCTGACGGCCAGCACAGTGAGTTCGTAGCGGTTGCGCAGATCTAAATCAATGATGGTCTTTTGGTCAAAGGCCTTGGGCACAATGACTTCAGCAATACTGTGGTCGGGGTCGATTTCAAATCGATCTAGAATCCCCGGCGTGGTGAGGGAGCGAGCCAGCTCGCAGCCCATTTCGTACTCTGGGAACACCACATGATCCGCCCCCACCCGATCCAGCAGCTTGCCGTGGATCTCTGAAGACGCCTTAGCCACCACATTTTTCACCCCAGCCTCCTTCAGATTCAGGGTGGTGATGATGCTCTCCTCCACATAATTGCCAATCGCCACAATTACCGTATCAAACTCGGTAATACCCGATTCTTTCAGCGCGGTGGGCTGGGTGGTATCCAGCTGTACCGCGTGGGCGGCAATCTGGTCGGTGAGGGCTTGGCTAACGCAGCGTTCGTCGGCATCGGCGGCCAAGACCTCATAACCCAGGCTATTGAGGGTGGTGCAAACGGCTCGTCCAAAGCGCCCGAGCCCAATTACCGCAAATTGGCGGCTCGAGGAACGCATCTTGCGAAAAAAGGTCAACGAGGTCAAATTCACAGACCGACTTCCAAACGGAGGACAATTTTTTAGGAGGGGCGCTGATCCTTCTCATCCTACCTACTACCGTTCCTCAGGTATAGCACCGTCCCAACAGAATTTCTTTAGCGGGGGGAAGTCTTTTTTGCTAGGCTAGCTTAACGACTTTTAAAGGATAGGACTATGCAACTTGGTCGCGGCAAAACCGTCCGCAGGGCCTATGGCATTGACGAAATCGCCCTCGTGCCCGGCCTGAGAACACTGGATCCCTCCCTGGCGGACACGCGCTGGCAGATCGGCGGCCTTGAGCGGGAAATTCCCATTATTGCCAGCGCCATGGATGGGGTTGTGGATGTCACTATGGCCATTCGCCTGTCGCAGTTGGGTGCCCTAGGCGTACTTAACCTAGAGGGCATTCAAACCCGCTATGCCGACCCCGATCCCATCCTCGATAAAATTGCTTCGGTAGGCAAAGACGAGTTTGTGGGGCTGATGCAAAGCCTCTATGCCGAGCCCATCAAGCCGGAACTGATTACCCAGCGGATTCAGGAAATTAAGGCCGGGGGCGGCATTGCAGCGGTGAGTGTTACCCCTGCCGGGGCCGCCCGCTTTGGCCAAACCATCGCTGAGGCTGGAGCCGAACTCGTCTTCGTTCAAGCCACCGTGGTATCTACGGCCCACCTCTCCCCCGAGAATGTTGCTCCGTTAGATTTGGCGGCATTCTGCGCAGCTATGCCCATGCCCGTGATTCTGGGTAACTGCGTCACCTACGACGTAGCCCTCAACCTGATGAAGGCTGGTGCCGCTGGTGTCTTGGTGGGTATTGGCCCTGGTGCCGCCTGTACCTCCCGTGGCGTGTTGGGTGTCGGGGTACCCCAAGCCACCGCCGTATCCGACTGCGCCGCCGCCCGCGACGACTACTTCCAAGAAACCGGGCGCTACGTCACCATCATTGCCGATGGCGGTCTCGTTACCGGGGGCGACATCTGTAAGTGCATCGCCTGCGGTGCCGATGGCGTGATGATTGGCTCCCCCTTCGCCCGCGCAGCCGAAGCCCCAGGCCGAGGCTACCACTGGGGCATGGCAACCCCCAGCCCCGTGCTACCCCGGGGCACCCGCATTCGGGTTGGCACCACCGGCACCCTGGAGCAAATTCTGCGCGGCCCCGCCCAGTTGGACGACGGCACGCACAACTTCCTAGGAGCCCTGCAAACCAGCATGAGCACCCTAGGGGCCAAGGATCTAAAAGAAATGCAGCAGGTGGAAGTGGTCATCGCCCCCTCCCTGCTGACGGAAGGTAAGGTCTATCAAAAAGCTCAGCAGCTTGGCATGGGCAAGTAAGCGTCCGCCTATCTCTGTTTCTAGCATCGCAATAAGTAAGGTGACAGATTTTAAACTGTCCACCGGCTGAAGGTGGTAATTTCCGAGCTGTCCACTGTACAATGAGGAAAAGCGGAGACGAAAGTTTCCGTTCACTCCTCACACCACACTCCGCCTGGGCCTTTTAGGTTCAGGCGGTTCCTTTTGGGCACAGGTTAGGCAAGGTGTGCTTCGGGTCCATCGTCTATACCACAGGACGATGGACTGGGTGGCGACACGACTGGGCGCAGGCGGTCTGGCTGGGCTTCACGCTAGGGCGAAAAATTATGTCCTATTGTATGTCCAGCGGTTAAAGGGGGCAATTTTTGGCTATGGTAGGATGGCGTGTGTTTAAGAAAGGCAAGGAAGACTAGGCATGGCAGCAGCCTCTGAAGTCACAGACTCTACATTTAACCAAGAAGTCCTCGAAAGCAACGTTCCCGTTCTGGTAGATTTTTGGGCTCCGTGGTGCGGCCCCTGCCGGATGGTGGCCCCTGTGGTGGAGGAAATTGCCGTTCAATACGATGGCAAGGTGAAGGTGGTCAAGGTAAATACCGATGAAAACCCTCAAGTAGCCAGCGCTTACGGCATTCGCAGCATCCCCACCCTGATGATTTTCAAAGATGGGCAGCGGGTTGATATGGTGGTTGGGGCCGTCCCCAAGACGACCGTGGCCAACACCCTAGAAAAGTACCTCGCTGGTTAGGCTCTAGCAAATTCCGCTGGCTCTCGTCAATGCCAACGATCGTTTGATCCGTCTCCTGAACACCTGTTTCCTCGCGAAGCAGGTGTTTTTGCTAGACGATAGGGCCACAAGCAAGAACAACCTCCGGCCCGATAACAATTCTCGGTAGAATAGGGTACTGCCCATTTATTTCCAAACCTATGGTTGCTATTCCCTCGAATCTTCCGTCCAGTATCCAGGCAGATATGGAGGTCTTACTCGATCACCTCCCTACCCTGGAACATGGCAAGCTGATTCGGCAGGTGCTAGAGACCATTCTGCGCATGATGAGCCGCGAGTCGGATCGGCTGGACTGGAAGATCCTCAACTACGCGCTGCTGGATATGGAGCAGGGGTTTCAAATGTTCCATCCCTACCGCCATACCCGTAAAGTCACGATCTTTGGTTCGGCTCGCATGGGGGCCGACAACCCCGACTATATCTTGGCCCAGCAGTTTGCAGAACAGGTGACCCAACTGGGCTTTATGGTGATGACCGGGGCCGGGGGCGGCATTATGGAAGCCGGCAATGCCGGGGCGGGGCCAGAAAATTCCTTTGGGCTGAATATTCAGTTGCCCTTCGAGCAGGGGGCCAACCCGGTGATGACCGACAACCCCAAGCTGATCAACTTCAAGTATTTCTTTACCCGCAAGCTCTTTTTTATTCGTGAAAGTGATGCCCTCGTGCTGTTTCCCGGGGGCTTTGGCACCCAGGATGAGGGGTTTGAGTCCCTGACGCTCATCCAAACCGGAAAAGCTGACCCGATGCCCGTGGTGTTGATGGATCATCCTGGCGGTAACTACTGGAAAGACTGGGACACCTACATTCGAGAGCATTTGATGGAGCGAGGGTTGATCAGCCCCGATGACCCCAACCTGTACTCCATTACCGACAATGTCGATGACGCCTGTCACGCCATTAGCAGCTTTTACCGGGTCTATCACTCCTGCCGCTACGTGGGCGATCGGCTTGTGATTCGGCTCAAATGCGAACTGTCCGATGCGGCGGTGGCGCTGCTCAACGAGGAATACGGAGATATTTTGTCGAAGGGCCAGATTGAAAAATCGACGGCCCTGCCCGAGGAAAAAAACGACGAAACCATCTCCCTGCCGCGTTTAGTGATGCACTTTAACCACCGAGACTTTGGCAAACTGCACCAGTTTATTCGGCGCTTAAACGACTTAGGAGATGGTCGCCCTGAGATGGAACACCCAGAACAGAAATAGTCTGCTTTCGGCAGATCCCAGCGGCCAAGGGAGAGGTTTAAGCCTAGATTTTGGACTCAATCCGAATGCCAGACCCCCAGTTCCCAACCCGTCCAACCGTAGGTAGGGGAAAGGTCTCCTCGCCGACCTAAACCGGAAGTAAACAACCAGGATTGCTCTGGAAATAGAGGTTCATCGTGGGAAATGCGGCGCTAGCGGCCTGGACGATTGGGGTAAGAGGGGACAGAGCGGCTACGTTGTAGACAGACCGCAATTCACAGATGGTTGTTGTGACGAGGAAGAACGGTGACGGCAAAACGACTGGTAATTGAAATGGGCATGGGCGTAGACCAGCATGGCCAAGACCCCACGGTGGCGGCGGCGCGGGCGGTGCGAAACGCCATTGCCCACAATGCCCTCCCCGGTGTGTGGGAGGTGGCGGGGCTGAGCCATCCCAATGAGATGCTGGTGGACGTGCAGGTAGCGGTTCCCTTCCCTGACCAGGTACGGCAGGAGGATGTGCTGGCGGTGCTGCCCTTTGGCCAGAAAACGCTGGTTCTTAAGGAGGGCGGCATGGTGGTAGCGGGGCGGGCCAGCCCTGAAGTAGACGACAAAAACGACGATATGTACGTGGCTATTGCCGCCGTCACTGTGTCCATTCCAGCCTAGGGGATCGGCGGCGCAGAATGGTTTAATGATAGGGATTCCTGGAGATGACACGGCCATCCGTGGCCCCACGCCAGCCGTTAGGAGAACCCGTTTTGTACCAGTGCCCAAAAGAGGGGAACGTGCCCCTGCAAGACAGTGAGTTGGCCCCAGGTCTAGCGGCCAAGGCTTGCCCCAGTTGCGGCGGGTCTTGGATTCCGCCGGAGAGCTATGAGGAGTGGCAGAAGCCCCAGATCGATCCCGATGCGCCGACCCAGGTGGCGGTGCTACCGCTGTCTTTGGATGTGCCCTTTCAGCCAGCGGGGTTGGATAACCGAGCCGCCCTCTGCCCCGACTGCCGCAGCTACCTGGTGCGTGGCCGGGTAAACCTTAAACACAGCGCTTTCTATGTGGAGCGCTGCCCCAACTGCAAGGGCATTTGGTGCGATGCCGGGGAGTGGGACATTCTGCAACAACTGAGCCTCGATACCCACATTGGCTACCTGTTTTCCGCCGAGTGGCAGTCCCAGGTACGGGAACAGGAAAACATGGCACGGGAACAGCAGGCCATTATCGATAAACTGGGGCCAGACATTGCCGAGCGGATTTTTGCCCTAGCGGAACTCCTGGAAGACCACCCCAACGGTGACTTCGGCGTCGCTTACCTAATGCGCCGTTTCGATCAATAACCCCTTTACTGCTCCACCTCATCAGCCCATTACCCCGCCACCACTGTCATCGCCGCCCCCAATTCCCCTATGGCTGAAACCCTGCTTGAACTGGATAATTTCTCTGTAACCTACCCAGGCCAACGGAATCCGGCGGTGGATGATGTGTATTTGACCCTGGCAGCGGGGGAAAAGCTAGGCTTAGTAGGAGAATCCGGCTGTGGCAAAAGCACCCTAGGACGAGCCATGCTGCGGCTGTTGCCCAGAGCAGCGGATCTGCGGGGGCGGGTGTGGTTTAAGGGAGAATCGGTGCTAGATTTCACCCCTCGGCGGCTGCGAGAATTTCGGGGGGAGGCCGTGGCCCTGGTGTTCCAAGACCCGATGACGCGGCTGAACCCGCTGATGACCATCGGCGATCACTGCATTGAAACCCTGCGGGCCCACCGCCCCGACGTTTCGGCGGCGGCGGCCAAGGATCGGGCCATCGAAGTACTGGAAAAGGTGAACATTACGGCCAATCGGTTTGGCCAATATCCCCACGAATTTAGCGGCGGGATGCGGCAGCGAGTGGCCATTGCCTTGGCGATGATTCTAGAGCCGGATCTGATCGTGGCGGACGAACCCACGACGAGCCTGGATGTCACCGTATCCGCCCAAATTTTGGATGAACTCACCCGCCTCTGCGATGAACTGGGCACAGCCCTGATTCTGATTTCCCACGACCTGGCCCTGGTGGCAGAATATTGCGACCGGGTGGCGGTGATGTACAAGGGCGAGAAGGTGGAGGAGGGCAAGGCCCTAGAGGTGCTTCAACACCCTCAAAACCCCTACACCCAATCTCTAGTCGCTAGCGCCCGCCAGCTTCAGCAGGCCGAAGGGTTTGTTTATACGCCCCCAGATCCGGCCTCAGAACCAACCCCACTGCTGCGCCTTACCGATGTACAGCAGCACTACACCCTAGAGGCCAATCCCATCGCCCGGCTGCTGGGCAAGGAAAAACCCAAGGTCATCAAGGCGGTAGACGGGGTTTCCCTGGAGATTTACCCTGGCGAGATTTTAGGCCTGGTAGGAGAGTCGGGCTGTGGCAAAAGCACCCTGTCTCGCACGATTTTGCAGCTCATCAAACCCACCGCTGGTCAGGTGATCTTTGACGGCACCGACCTCACCACCCTCTCCCCCTCGGACCTACGGCGGCAGCGGCGGCAGTTGCAAATGGTCTTCCAAGATCCCCACGCCTGCCTAAACCCGATGATGACCGTGGGCCAAAGCATTGCCGACCCGCTGATCATCCACGGCCTCGCCAGCCCCGCCGAAGCCGAAGCCCAGGTGCGCGAGATGCTGTCCCACGTCAGCCTCATCCCTGTAGACGACTACATTCACCGCCTGCCCAGAGATCTTTCCGGCGGCCAGCAGCAGCGGGTGGCCATTGCCCGCGCCCTGATCACCAAGCCCAAACTGGTGATCTGCGATGAACCTGTGAGTATGCTAGACGCCACGGTGCAAACCCAGGTACTCGACCTGATGTTGGCCCTGAAGCAGGATTTCAACCTCACCTACCTGTTTATTACCCACGATCTTTGGGTAGCGCGGTTTATGTGCGACCGCATCGCCGTCATGCAGGGGGGCAAAATTGTGGAGCTGGCCCCCACCCAGGAACTCTTTGCCTCGCCCCAACATCTCTATACTCAAGCCCTGCTTCAGGCCGTGCCCCTGCTGGCCAGCGCTTAGATACACACTATCCGCCAATAGGCGTATGCGGGTAGACAGAGATTTCCAGGGGTTTACAATGGGAACAGACAAGGGAGCTGGGCCAGGCTCGTTGGCCTAACGGGGTCAAGGGTAGCCTGCCCATCGCCAAACTTGCGTTCAGGATTTGCATTCCATTATTATCGCCCTTATCCATGCCGCTAGCGTGGCACCCCAACAATGGCAATCTAGGCATCAGATTTAGGATTAGAACCAGAAGCCAAGGCGAGGACGGCGCGTTGAACAGTTGCGAACCCGGTACCCTGTGGTAAATCGGCACAGACTTTCCCTAGTGCTTGGGGGCATTGCGTTAATCCTAGGCTGGGGCCAGGGGGCTAGCCTGGGGCAAG
>CAZWNR010000018.1:0-17547 GCA_964635665.1 uncultured bacterium
TCGGCCAAGGCCAAAGACGACGCAGCGGAATCGAATGATTAGGGCGTTTATGGACGGGTAGTTGAGCGTATGGCAATAGAAACTCTCCAGCGCAGCCAGGTACTTGCAACACTGCACCAGATCAAGCCTCTCTTGGTAGAGCGGTATGGTGTTGCGCGTTTAGGGGTTTTTGGCTCTGTTGCAAGAGATCAAACCACAGTGACGAGCGACGTAGATATTGTGGTGGAAATGGCTCCGGATCTTTTCGCGATGGTTCACTTGAAGGATCACCTGCAAGCGGTATTACAAGTTCCTGTTGATCTGGTTAGATATCGATCAACCATGAATCCCGTTCTAAAACAGCGCATTGACCAAGAAGCAATCTATGTCTGATCTCGAATTGCAGGAAATATTTGGTCTTAGGACTCTTTTATGGTGCATTGCTCTGCGAATGCACCCTACAGCTACATCACCTATGAGCAGAATAAGTCAATGACACTAAAAGATATATTGATGCGAGGATATTTCCCAAAGGAGCTTCCAAATCCATTTACAAGCGCATCTTTTGCATCTGTAGTTACTTCTTCTAATACGACCTTACCAGATCAATATATTTTCAATCGACATAAAAGAAATAATGGCGGACTCTCAAACAGCAAGCCTGCTAAATATTCACTAGGAAGAGGAAAACTTCTTCGGCGCTCACTTTCTGTCCCGAATCCAGTTAATCAGCATGCCCTAGCATTAGAAATTTATGAAAACTGGTCTGCTCTACAGCCTAATATCGGTGGGACACCTTTATCATCAACACAACCTGTATTAGCCAGCACTGGACGAGCGATACAAGGTGCTTATTCTCAGGGACTTCGGCCAATAGCCTCTGCGCGTACTCGACGTAACAATAGATATATCCTAAAAACTGACATCAGTCGATTTTATCATTCGATTTATACCCATTCTATACCCTGGGCAATTCACACCAAGAAAGTTGGGAAAGCGGATAGGAGCTTCAAACATCTTGGTAATCGACTTGACTCCCTTGTGCGAATGGGACAAGATCAACAAACTGTTGGAATTCCTATTGGCCCAGATACATCCTTGGTAATTGCCGAAATACTGATGCAAGCTTGTGATCGTGAGCTTCTTGGGCAATTTTCAACAATCAAAGGACACAGGTTTATTGATGACTATGAACTAGGGTTTAGAACAAGGACTGAGGCTGAGCATGCGTATCACATTCTAGAAAGTCTGCTGGCTGAGTATGAACTTGCCCTCAATCCCAAGAAAACAGAAATTATAGAACTACCTACAGTACTTGATTCGCTATGGCGAGGCCAATTAAGCCAACAAGAATTTAGGCAGGCAGAACAGGCTCAGCGTACCGATTTAATTAATTATTTTAATCTTTCTTTCCATTTATCCTGCCAGTATCCAGACGATTCTGTCATTCAGTATGCAGTTGCAAGAATACGAACAATTGATATAAAACCAGGAAATTGGTCGCTATTGTGTACTCTTCTGCTTAATTGTGCGATTCCAGAGCCTGCATGTCTTCAATATGTATTAGCAATTATTGTTGATAGAGTTAATAAGGGCGCAATATGCCCTACTGCTGATCTAGAAGAGGCTCTTAATATTATTATTTCCGAACACGCTACCATAAATCACACAAGCGAAGTCGCATGGGCTCTTTGGGCGTGTTTAGCATTAGGAATTAAAATTCAAAGTGAATCCTCACAAAAACTAGAAGGTTGTGACAATCCTTTTGTGGCACTGCTTGCATTACATGCCAACTCAGTAGGAATCATTGAGGGTGGCTTGAATCCAGCACTTTGGGCCACATATATGAAACAAGAATCACTCTATGATGAGAACTGGCTCTTGGCATATGAGGCGAATATCAAAGGATGGCTACCTTCTCTAGATGGTGAAGACTATGTTCTTGAAGATCCGAATTTTTCATTACTGAAAGAACTAGGCGTTAGTTTTTACGATGTTACAGCAGCGGTGCCTCCTGAACCTACTTCGCTTGTGCCATCGCCAAAAGTATCTTCTAGTATTCGTACTGGTGCAGGCGGTTATTTTTGAGATGCTTTACATTCCAAGCCTTACTTCTTTGCTTTAGCAAAGCTACCTATTCTTCATTTAGCATTGCTGTTTAGCCTGCAATCGTCTCATAGGGGGTATGGCGGAATGTAACGATTCCTTGACGGGCTAACGTTTGGTTGCCTAGGACTCATTGCCCTAGGAGGAACGTGCTACTGTCCAAGATAGATTTCAACGGGGCAATCCTATGAAGATCGAACGGCCTAACGCGGCTCCCCTCACCAAAGCCGACCTTGCCCACCTCGACACCCTCCGCGCCATCGTAGAAAACGCCGTGGCGGATGGACTGGTAACCAACGACGAACGAGACTACATTGATCGCGTGATCTGGTCTGATGGCCAAGCCACCCCCCAGGAACTCAATCTGGTACAAGACCTAATTTGGTCGAAGGTGCAGTCTGGCGATTTAGTCCTGGAGTGGAGCTAGGCCGAGGCACTGGGCTGGCCGTAGCGGGTCACGGCGTAATGGTGGGCCTCCAGTTCTTCGGTATCTGCGAGGGGCGGCAGGGTAAGGGTGGGGTCTTGGTATTTGCGGCGCAGCGCCAGCCCAATCAGGTAATCGGCAAAGTGGGGATTTTTGGGCAGTAGAGAACCGTGCATGTAGCTGCCGAAGACGTTTTTGTAGCGGGCACCTTCGTACTCAGCGGCGGCGTTGTTGCCAAATCCGGCCACGGTTTGGGCGAGGGGTTCTACGCCTTTGCCCAAAAAGGTTTGGCCAGAGTGGTTTTCAAAGCCGACTAGGGTTTTGGGGATGATTTGGGGTTTGC
Organism: uncultured bacterium; assembly: GCA_964635665.1. Classification (GTDB taxonomy): domain Bacteria; phylum Cyanobacteriota; class Cyanobacteriia; order Phormidesmidales; family Phormidesmidaceae; genus Nodosilinea. The sequence goes on from CAZWNR010000018.1 coordinate 2,853, forward strand.
TAGTCTGGGCATACGGCGTCTGGGGATCGGCGTAGAGACTCTGCATTTCCTGATACATGGCGTCAGGAATCTCGGCCACTAGGTTGCCAATGCAGCGCTGTTTGACCTCCGTACCGGGGGCCTTGGTGTTCACATTGATGATCCCCAAACCGGGCGTTTCCTGGCCGTTGCCCATTAAAAAGGTGTTGCCCATCAGTTGGTAGCCGCCGCACACCCCCAAAAACACCACCCCCGCCTCGGTATCGGCCTTGATGGTGTCGGCCTTGAGCTGGTGAAAATCTTCCACTACCGCCACCTGGTCGTTATCCTGGCCGCCGCCCATAAAGTACAGGTCGGTGTCGCCCGGTTTGGGTCGATCTCCCATCCCTAGGGGTTGGATGGTGCAGTCAATCCCCCGCCACTGGCAGCGTCGTCTTAGGACAATAAGGTTGCCTGTGTCGCCGTAGAGGTTGAGGTGGTCGGGGTAGAGGTGGGTGAGGGTGAGGGAGTAGGCCATAGGGAATCGGGAGTCGGTAATGGTAGGGGCGAGGGCACCTCGCCCTCCAGGATTAGGGACGGTCTGGGCAAGGTCTTCTTGCCTGTCTGATCCCTTGGATCAACCAGGCCAAATCAAACAATATCGAGCGTTTTGCCCATCAGTTTGCGGAACTCTAGCATGGCGGTGTAGGTGGGCATGATGAAGACGGTATCGCCGTTGAGGGCATAGTCAAAGGATTGGTCGATGGCATCGTGGATCGCTTCCACTGTGGGGATGGCCTCTGGGGGCTGGTCGAGGGCGTACTTCAGCCGCACCCGCATATCCTTGGCCCGAATGCCGCTGCACAGCACCCAATCTAAATGGGCCTGGTTAAGGCGTTCCAGTTCGCTATCCCACAGCCAGGAGACATCCTTGCCGTCGGCGGTGTTGTCGTTGATGGCGAGGATGAGCTTGAGGGCGGGGATGTGGCGCAACAGTTCTAGGCTGAGGCTGAAGCTGGCGGGGTTTTTCACCAGCAAAATCCGATAGTGAACGGTTTTGTCGCCTACCTGGCGACTGAGAATTTCCCCTCGGCCAAAGGCGGGCTGAAAGGTTTGGAGTCCCTGAATCGCCAAGTCTGGGGCTAACCCCATCAGGGTGGCCATGGTTAGGGCGGTGAGGGCGTTATACACATGGAAAAAACCGGGGGAGGCGGTGCGGGCCTGGGCGATATCAATGGCCTGATGGGCAACGGTGCCGTGGATGGCAAAGTCTGTGGTGAGGTCTTCGTTGATGTGGATGTTAGTGGCCTCTAGCCCTGGGGTGCCTGGTTCGCGGCGGTGCAGTTGGCCTTCGTAGGGCAAAAAGCGGGCGTATTCTTCGGCGAGGGAGACGAAATAGGTGGGGTTGGGCAAGCCCTGGGTGAGGCGAGCGGTGCGGGGATCGTCGCCGTTGACCACCACCTGGGCCTGGGAGCATTGGGCAATGCCGTCGCGGATCAGCTTTTCGGTGCGGTCAATTTCGCCGTAGGCATCGAGCTGATCTCGATACAGGTTCGTCACCGCGATCACTTGGGGGTTTAGTAGGGCGGCAATGCGGGGCAGGGTGGCTTCTTCCACTTCCAGAATGGCGTGGGTAAAATCCAGCCGCCCTAGGGCGTTACTCTGCTTGAGTAATTCCGACAAAATACCCTGACTGAGGTTAGCCCCAGCCCTGTTGCGCAGAATCTTGATCCCCTGCCCCTGGCTCACCATGGCATCGAGCATGGTTTGGGTGGTGGTTTTGCCGTTGGTGCCTGTGATCGCTACCACCGTAGGAATTTGCTCCACCAAAGCCCCCAGGGCAAAGGGAAAATACTTGCCCACCAGGTATCCCGGCAGCGCCGTCCCCGACCCTCGCCCCGACCACCGCAGCACCAGGGTCAAGGACTTGGCAAAGGCCACGATGGGAATGAGCAGCAGTTGGTTCATAGCAGAGCGCAGGTTACCAGGACTTCCCCGGAATGGGGAATATTCTGTCCAAGGTACCGCACAAAGGCATCCCCCCGGATCAGTCCCCCTGGAATCGGCAAATTCTGAGCAAAAGTGCCGTTCCCCGCCCTAGAGGGGGTTGGTCCTGGTGAGGCTGGCTGCCCCAGCCCCAGGGAGGCCGGGGGAACTAGCCTAGGCCATGGGCGGCAGGGGCGGCGTAAACACCAGGGCGCTGGCGGGAATGTCCGTTGGGGCAACCCCTAGCAGCAACGCTTCGACGGCACCGATGCCCAGGGGAGGGGTGATGATCATTTGGGTATCTGCACCAACGGGCTGCAAGGTGATGAAGGCGGCTAAGTCCCCAGGGTCGGCCAGATCGGCAAAGGCGGGTCGATCCAACAGTGGGCTGACGTTAAGAAGATCGCCCTCGCTGGCCTGAAAATCGGTAATGACGGTCAATCCGGGGGCCACCGTACCGTAGGTTGGATGGTTAATCAGGTCATCCTCGGTTTGGGTTCCGATCACAAAGGTATCGCCGCCTGCGCCTCCGGTGAGGATGTCTATCCCAGGGCCACCATAAAGCACGTCATTACCCAGGCCACCAAAGAGATGGTCATCGCCAGGGCCACCCTCCAGCCAGTCATGTCCTGAGTCACCAAACAAAAAATCGCTACCGAGGCCACCTAAAATTCCATCGTTGCCAGGGCCGCCAAAGGCCAAATCATCCCCTGCCCCCGCCAGGATGAAGTCGTTCTCCTCATAGCCGTAGATTATGTCATTGTCCTCGGTGCCCAATAAGGCGTCTTTACTGGGGCTACCCTCCAGGGGGGGGAGGACTGGGACAGAGGACTTTACCTCCACGCCCTCTGAAATGACGGGGTCGGTGTCAGGGCTATTCTTTAGAGGGGGGAGGATTGGAATAGGGGATTTCACCTCCACGCCCTCTGAAATGACGGGGTCGGTCTTGGGCGTTGGGCTATCCACTGGAACTGTGACTGCCTTGCCCTCCGCTGGTAGCGCTAGAACCGTCGTAGCCTTGGAGGGGGGAACGAACATGGTGCGACCTCAAATACGCAGCACAGAATGACTTTCGCAACACCCAAAGACTATCCCAGGGAGAACACAGCAGATGATCACCCTGGCGATAAGGCCAATGTAGTGTTGTTAACCGTGGCTGAGCCAGGGGACTGGATCAGCAAATTAGCCTAGGACTTAAGCTAGACCGTACTTCTCAATTCTAGGAACTCGGTATGTATCCGGAGAATTTGCAAGGTTTTTACACAGACACTTTAAAACCTGCGTAAATTATGTCAAGGTTTCGTGAACCGTTACGTAAATTCCCTGTCTGGCTAGGGCCAACCCCCTTGGAATTTGGGGTCAACGCAGGTCACGTCAGCACGATTCCACGGTAAACGGCACCCCAGGAGCCTATCTACCGTAGACCCCTGGGGCTAACCACCGAGGATAGCCTTTACCTGTTGACAGCGCCCCAAACCCTAGGTTTACCCTAGCCTGGGTAAGCCCAGGGTTCCAAACCGTTAACGCCCTAACCCTGGCGGGGGAAGCGTTGGTGTGGCACCTGGTAACCCTTGGGGCGACGAAAAGTGAGCTATCGCCGCCATTGGCAGGGTCAAGGTCATTAAGGCAATGACGATGCCGAGCAAATTGGAAAAAATACTGGGAGGTTCCCCCGGAGGGGTATCGGTTTGACTAGCAGAATCCATGCAATTTTAGGACTGAAATCAGCAAAGCGGGCTTGGTTAACCTAGGAGGTCACGCAACGGAAACGTCCGTCAGCCCATCCGTATATATCGCTGCAGAACCTTCTATCAGACCATCTTAGACATCACACCACAACAAACAGTTTCCCAAGGCACAAAGCCGCAGACCACCGCTATGGATTCCTGACAAACCACGATCCCAGGGATCATGATCCATTGTGTCCTAACGACAGGTCTGCCCTGACGACAGGTCTGTCCTAACGACAGGCCCACCGCAGTGAGCGACGATCTCTTGGGCAGCGGTCACCATCGGGTTACTGGAACCGAAGGGTGGCGAGAACCCAAGCAACGGGGAAAATAGCGAACAGATATCTGTCCGACTAGGCCCATAGTTTAGCATTCCCCACAGGTGGGCGACAGTCCTAAATCGTTACAAAGATTACTGATTTTGGGTACGGTTGTCCGATCCTGTGGCCCTAGATTTGAGCTTGGTGTTCACCCTACTGCCGGTTGGCTAGGGGCTTGGAGCCCATAAAAAGCCCCTAGCCAACCGACAGAGGGGCTGGGCTAGGGGCTTTTTCCTGAGTCAACTAACGTTAACTAACGTCAACACACCGTGGAGACCGTGATCAGTGCTTTCCCATTAGCGGCGTTGGCGGAAGTCGTTGAGCCATTCCCGCAGTTGGTCGGCGGCAACGTCACGTCCGCCTAGGCCAAAGGCGAGAGCGATAGACACCGCTACGGCCCCCAAGAGCAGACCAAAGGCCAGATTGACAATATCGGGAGCCACACCCATTTGTTGTAAGGCCATGGCACCGACAAAGATCAAAATGGTGATGCGGCTGGCGTGGGCCAGGGTTCGGGCTTGGCCAGTCCCCATGGCGCTCACGAGGCGGAAGGCCAGGTTGGCCAGGTACAGCCCCACCGCAAAGACCACCAGGCCGCTGAGTACCCGCACGCCAACCCGCAGCACAGCCCGCACGATGTCTGTGAGGGCGGCAAAGTTGAGGATTTCGGTGGCGGTGACGGCCCCAAAGAGCACGATGGCTACCAGGGTAATGATGCCCACCAGTTCCGACGGAGTGCGCCCAGGGGACACGGCGGGGGCCAAGGGTGCGCCCTCAACCTCTAGGCCAGGGGGTGTGGGCTGGGGATCTTGCTGGAGTTCCGGCAAGCCCAGGACATTGAGGATGTTGTCAAAGCCAGCGCTACGGAGCAATTCGGTGACCAAGTTGGCGACAAATTGGCCCACAAAGTAAGCTGCCGTCAACACCACCCCAGCCATAATTACCTGGGGAATGGCCGTCATCACTTGCTCTAGCATGGCGATGGCGGGGGCCGAAATGGCGTCAATGGCCAGTTCGTTGAGGGCTGCCACCACCGTTGGAATCAGCACCAGGACGTAGATCAGGGTCCCCACCAGGCCCGATAGGGAGAGCCCTTCGCTGGCGGTCGATTTCAGGCCCAGACGGGGGCCAATTTGATCGGCTCCAATGGCAATCAGCAAATTGGTGGCGACTCCACGCACAATCCGCGCAATGATCCAGCCCAGGGCCAAAATCAAGCCCGCCGTAATCAGCCGAGGGATGGCCTGCAAGAAGGCGTTGATCAGTTCCTCCACGGGGGCCAGCAGCCCAGGCAGCTGAAGGGCGCTCAGCACTAGGGGGATAAACAGCAGCAGAATGAACCAAAACAGCACATTGCCGATGGTTTCATTGAGCACCACGGGGCTTTGGCCATCCTCCAGTCCGGCTTGCTGGGCCAGGCGATCGTCCAAATTAAATCGCCCTAGCCCATTGACGACGAGGGTTCGCACCAAGGTGGCGATTACCCAGGCAATGCCTAGCAACAGCGCGGCACCGCCGATCCTCGGCAGATAGGCAAAAATCTGATCCAGGAAATTGTTCAGCGGAGTCGATACCGCCGTTAGGTTGAGGGCGTTGAGGGAGGCGATAATGGCGAACAGAAAAATCAGCCAGTACACCAGGGTGGCCGCCCACTGTTCCACGGGGATCTTTTGATCGTTGGGGGTGCCCGTGGCCCAGTTGGCCAGGCGATCATCAATGCGGGTACGCTTCAGCACATTTTTGACCGCTAGCGCGATCACCGTGGCTAGAACCCAGCCCAGCAACAGTAGCACCACTGCCCAGACTAAACTGGGTAAAAACTGCCCCAACTGCACCGAAATCTCCTCCAGAAAACGACTGAGGGAGGTGACTGGGTTGTCGGCAATGGGCACCGGGTCAACCTGGGCCAACGGGGGAATGGAGTAGGGTAGAAACATAAACACTTTGGGGCTTAAGGGTCATCCTGAGGGGAGCGAATCAGGCCAGATAGCCCCTTGGCGTTGGGCGCAACCACCATATCCTGGAGACTAGGATGATAGGCCGCAGGTTGCTGGGGGGCTGTCCCTGACCACACCGTAAACCGTATCACCCTGTTCCCATTCCTCCAAATGTTCCATTGCCCTGTTCCTAGGGGCGAAAAAGCTTGGTGCGAGGGCTTTTGGACGTTGGGACGCCGCTAAAGAGATTGAGAACTCGTTATAAAATTCATACATTCAGACCGCTATTCAGCTGCGTCCAAGGTTCTAGATCCCAGCCGTCAGCTACGCCAAATCCTGCCAAGCCTCACCAGGAGGCTTGAGCAGTGAGCACCGTTATGTTGGTTAGATTCTTCTTACGCCATGTCAGATCCCACGGTTTTCCAGCAATCCATTACGATTCAGGTCGAACCAGCCGTTGTGGATCGTTGCTTTACCGATCTGGCTAGGATGCACCAATGGCTGAACCCTGCCCTACGCTGTGAACCGATTGATGCTTGGGATACCCAGGTGGGCAGCCGCTGTTGGTTCAGGCTGCAAGTGCCCCTCTGGCAACCCAGCCTTCACTGTACGGTGGTAGAACGAGGGCCAGGGCTGATTGTCTGGGCCTTTGATGGGTTTTTCCAGGGGCAAGATCGCTGGCAGTATGACCCCACGCCCCAGGGCACGGTGCTGCTTAACCGCTTCGAGTTTGTCATTCCCAATGCGCTGGTGTCCTGGGGCTTTCAGACCGTGGCCGCCCCCTGGACTCGGCGCGATATGCAGGCTCAATTGCAGCGCCTTAAAGCCCTAGCCGAGGCCCAATCCTAGGGAAAACGATCAGGACACAGGGCGGGCATCATGGATCCTCAACGCACCGTGGGGATCGTCGTTGTGACGATCCCCACGGGCTATCGATAGGTTTTGGCGACTGAGCAGTGGATCGGCAGGATGGTTTAGAACCTAGCGACCACTGCCAGTATTGCCGGGATTATCGGATGGCCCACGCCCTTGGCCAGGGGCACCCATGGGGCCACGGCCTTGGTGATCAGGGCGTAGGGCCTCGCGTAGGGCGTCTTCCGTCACCCCGAGTTGGGCGGCAGCGGCGGCAAAGTCGGGACGGTCGGGAATGCCCATGATGCGGCGGAACTCGGCTTCACTGACGCCGTACTGCTGGGCAAGGGCCGTGAAGTCGGGGGGGCCAGCCTGGGGGCCTTGGCCCTGGCGATTTTGGCGCTGGGTTTGCATAAAGTTATGCATGGTTTCCCGCAGTTCATCCTCGGTGGTTCCGAGTTCGGCGGCGGCGGTGGCTAGGTCGGGACGTTCGGGGGGCTGGTCGGGAATCCCTAGGGCCGACCGCAGGGCCGCTTCGGTTACCCCTAGTTCAGCGGCGGCTTCTGCGACATGTTCATCCATACGTTCGCCCCGTGGCCCTCCTTGGCAATCCCCAGGGCCGCGCCCCTGCCCTTGGCCTTGACCCCGACCTTGGCTCAGGACAGGATAATTAGACGGATTTTGATTGTCTTGGGCGGTCGTGCCAGGGGTAGATTGGCTGGTGGCGGCTACGGCAGGACGAATCTGCGTGTTGTTTAGCATGGCTAGCCCCACTAAGCCCACAAAACCAAAACCAAGGGACGCTTTTAGGAGACTGTGATGCAATGACATAGGAGTTCTTAAACCTCGTGTAAGGATCTAACCCTAGCCCCTAGGTCAAAGCTGGACGGTCTTTAAGGAAGGTTCCCGCTCTGGCCTGGGTCTATGCTTCCATTAAGCCAAGGCAACATGACAGAACCCTTACGGGCAAATTACAACTTTGTCATGCTAGGAAAGACGGTCTGTCAAGATCGGGAATAGCCCAGACCGAGGGGATCACAACTTCCATCGATCCCCTGGTCATTCATTATCATCAGGACGTTTAGCCATTGTGATGACCACCTCACCGAAAACCCTGGATACCTTTGACCCCAGCGGGGTTGGCTTGGATAATGGCAACCTCTATGGCCTGCCCTGTAGATATGAGGAAGCCAACATCATTGTGTTTGGAGTGCCCTGGGAAGCCACCGTGTCTTACCACGAAGGCACCGCCCAGGGGCCAAGCCGGGTGCTAGAGGCGTCCTCCCAGCTTGATCTCTACGACCGGGATAACCCAGAGGGCTGGCGGCAGGGAATCTTTATGCCGCCGATTCCCCAGCCTTTGTACCAGTTGAATAGCCAAATGCGGGAGGCCGCCCACCGGGTCATTCAGGCCACGGAAAAGGGCATTGCCATCGCCAGCCAACCCCTGCTCCAGGAGGCCCTAGACCGGGTCAACCATGGTTGCGAACAGATGAATGGCTGGCTCTATGGCCAAGCCTCCCACGCCCTTGATCAGGGGAAGCGAGTGGGGGTGATTGGCGGCGACCACAGCGTTCCCTTCGGCTATCTGCAAGCCTTGGCCGAGCGCTACCCCGACTTTGGCATTCTCCACATCGATGCCCACGCCGATCTGCGCTTGGCCTACCAGGGTTTTCGCTACTCCCACGCGTCGATTATGAACAATGCCCTCACCCTGCCGCAGATCAGCAAATTGGTGCAGGTGGGCATTCGTGATATCTGCCACGACGAAGTGGCGCTGATTGACCAATCCGCTGGACGTATCGTCACCTACTACGACCCTGTGCTGAAGGAAAACCGCTACCAAGGCATGACCTGGCAGGCCCAGGGCGAGGCGATCATCGCCCATCTCCCATCCCAGGTCTACGTGAGCGTTGATGTGGATGGCCTAGACCCGAAGCTTTGCCCCCACACGGGCACCCCCGTTCCCGGCGGCCTAGAGATGGAGGAGGTCTTTTGCTTGCTGCGTCAGGTGGTGCGTAGCGGTCGGCAAATCATCGGCTTTGACCTCTCGGAAACGGGCGATGGCGAGTGGGACGGCAACGTGGGGGCCAGGATCGTTTACAAGCTCTGCTGCCTGATGGGGCTAACCTAGGGCGGGTCATTCCTGATTTCAGGATGAACGATGCTCTGAATATAGACGACGGCCCTAGGCGCTGAGCCACGGTGATGGCGCTGGGGAGGGCTGAGTCTGCACCAGGTTGAGAATCGCCTGGGCTACGGCCTGGGGCTGCTCTAGCATGGCCATGTGGCCACAGTTGGGGATGGCGATGACGGCGGTTTCCCCAGCTTGGACACCTGGCAAATAGCCCGCCAGGTGGCGCACAAATTTGAGATCCATGACTGGGTCTTGATCGCCTGCAATAAAGTAAAGCGGTGTTTGCAGGGTGCTCACCAAACGGGGCAGGAGATGCACTTCACGCTCGGTGGTGGATTCTAGCAGAGCACCTAGGGCGGCATCGGCATCGGCTTCCAGGAGATCCTTCAGGCGTTGGTGGCCCCAGCGGTAGGCGAGGGGCTGCACTACCGAAGCCCGCGTCATCGCCCAGGCGAGGGGGGGCAAATAGCCCAGCCAGGGGGATCGCCACCGCACAATATTTTTGCCCACCTGGCGAAACTGGTTGAACTCGCGCTCCAGGTAAAGCCCTCCCCCAGCGTTCATGCAGATCACGCCCTTTACTCGATCGGGGTAGCAGTGGGCTGCCCACAGGGCAATGCTGCCGCCCAGGGAATGCCCCACCAGCCACACCGGGCCAAGGTCGATCTGGCGTAGGAGTTCCCCGAGGTCTCGGGCATAGGCGGCCAACCCGTAGGGAGAAGCACTGGATTGCAGATCTTCGGCAGCGGCGGGGATGCCCGACACATACTGATCCAACTGCTGGCGCGACTGACCAAACCCCCGCAGATCGTAGTGCAGACAGGGATGGGCCTCGGTGAGGTAGGGCAGGAGAGGCTGCCAATACTGCCGACTGAGGAGCCAGCCATGGACAAATACCAGGGGCGCTGAATTGCCGCCCGCCGTCAGATCGTAGGCATGGGGAACGCCAAAAAGAGTCGCTGTGGCCATAGCTAAATCCTACGCTAGCCTGCGAGCCGAGCGCGTATTCCCTCAGCAATTTTGTGTCCGAGATATTCAGGGATCAAATTCTCGTTGGGGCCAAGCAGGTAGAGGATCAGGCGCGTGCGGCCTCGCCAAACCAGCAAGTTGGCATTCACCACCAGCAGATCCTCCTGCCACACGGCATACATCACCTTATAAAACAGGCCCGGCTGGTTATCGGCTTCAATCAACAGGGCGGGCAGATGAAACACCGGATCCACATAGAACTCGGTCTCCACGCCCTCCAGCCCCGCATCGAGGTTAAACTCCACGGAGAGCATTTCTTCTACCTCAAAATGCCCCGCCAAGGATTCTTGAATGGCGCGGCACACGTTATCTGCGGTTTGGGGTGTGAGCGCCTTGCCGCCCCGCGACACCACCATCTTGATAAACACCAGCATGGGTGACGCAATTTGCCCATACAGGCTGAGGTTGTGAATGGTCAGACCATAGGCCGCTAGCACGCCAAAGATATCGCTGAGCAAAAACGACTGATTGCGATAGACAAAGAAGAGGGCATTTTTGCTTCCCTCCGGCTTAATCTCAATAACGGCTTTTTTCTGTTTATACAGTTGATAGGCCAAACGCAAATTCTGTAGCTGAATTTCGCTACTGACAAACTGTTCATAGAACTGAGGAAACGCCCTATTAAAGCGCTTTAACAGGTCTACGGTGGAGGGATTTAAGCCAGCGGCCATTTTAGAGAACAGGAACTCCATTGCGTTAACGCTAACACTCCTCCTGAAAAGGGAGAGGAATTGGGGGGACGGTGGGGATCAACCCAAGTCCCAGACCCAGCCCTAGATAGCTCAGCAAACCGCTCTCGCTAGACGGGCCTGCCCGCAGGATGTTAGGGGCTTTTGGGATCCGTCCATGCAAAAAACGTCAGCCCTATCCTGATCGCTATTGCCCCTGCCCCTATCCCATGCGTCGCTGAAAGATAGGATGTTGCCAATATTAACGGTTTGCTGCCGTCCTAGGCGATGTAACCGTAGGAACGTTACGCGGGGAAGCCAGGAATCCAGTGGTTCTCCTCGCCCATGCCGTGCCCAACCCTGCCCAGTGACGGATGGATGGTGGGGTTAGGCAGAACCAAGACCGTCCTGCAATTTCGCCGTCGTCCTAGGGTCAAGCGACCTCACTTTACCCACAAACTGCCCCGTTCAACAGCATACGGTTTCGACAAAATACTCTTAGACTAGAATGAGTCTGCCTATCTCCTCAGAATACTGAGTTGTGCCTGCATGGGTTTCTGGAAGAATCTTTTTAATGGATCCGATGGTTCTACTCCGGGAGAGCCGGGGAGTACCGGTACGGTATTGGAGGCCATCCCAGAGCAGCGGGAGGGGAGTTCTATTATTTTTAGCACCGACCGGGAGCTTGATCTCTACGAGCTAGAGGAACTGTGCAATGCCGTAGGCTGGGCCAGACGCCCCATTCGCAAGGTGCGCAAGGCCATCCAGCACAGCTACCTGGTGGTTACCATGTGGGAACAGCGCGGTGTGCGGCGACGACTGATTGGCTTTTCGCGAGCCACCTCCGACCACGCCTTCAATGCCACCATTTGGGATGTGGTGGTGCACCCCGATTTCCAGGGGCGCGGGCTAGGCAAAGAACTGATGAAGCAGATGATCAAAAAACTGCGTAGCGAAGACATCAGTAACGTCACCCTCTTTGCCGATCCCCATGTGGTGGATTTCTACAAAGGGCTGGGCTTCATGCCCGATCCTGAGGGCATTAAAGGGATGTTCTGGTACCCCGACTAATCGAACTAATCGAAGCCGTCCTTGGTGACCCCGTCCGCCAAAACTTACCCACCTCCTCAGCAGAAGTGGGTAAGACGATGGGGCAGACATCCAGCAGCTCAGGGGCCGTGCCGATGATGACACTGTGCAGGCCATAGCTATGGCCAAGCTATCCAGCGCCAACTAAGTCCGTGCCACGCCCGGGGGCAAAGGTGCCTAGTCGAGGTCAGCTTTTTTGACCAGGTGAGCTTCCAGGAACCACAGCCGCATGTCAATGGTGCGGGAGATTTCCGTGTAGAGGTCGGCGGTGTCGGCATCGCCCAGGTTATCGGTGGTGTCGATGGCTTCGCGCACATGCTTGCCGTAGAGGGCAAAGCGTTCGGCCAGGGCCGCCACATGTTCTGCGCCATCCACCGCCTCAAAGGGATATTCCGGCAGAATCGACTCAGCGGCAGCGGTGCGAGCTGTCCCCATCGCCGTTCCGCCGAGGGCCGTAATCCGTTCGGCCACCATGTCTACATAGCCTTCCAGTTCCCCGGCAATCTCGTCAAAGAGTTCGTGGAGTTGCAGGAAACTCATCCCTTTCACGTTCCAGTGGGCCTGCTTGGCTTGGGTCTTGAGATCCAGCGTGGCGGCCAGGGTTTGGTTCAGCACCGCTACTACCTGGGCGCGCAGGTTGGCGGGGAGATCAATTTGGGTGGGGTAGAACCGATGGGTGGGGTTAGTTTTGCGGGTGGGAGTAGCAATCATAATGACTCTCTAAAATGAACAAAAATCAGGGACTTAGACGTAAAGGTCACAACCGTGATCCAAGGCAGACATTGGTCAATGCGGTGATTTGGAGTGGGTGCATCCGAGCCTGCGGATTCAGAAATAGTGAGTGAGTTGATTTGGAACACCTCTAAATCATACTCGTTATGAGTACGACTTGCAAGCTTGATCGTCAAGCATCTTTCCTGATAGATGGGTCGCTGAGGGAAGAGCCCATTGGCAGCGGTGGCTTTGGGGTGCCGATGATTGGGGGATCCTTGGTTTGCCTGGCCTAGGTCTGCGTCCATACTTTAGGGTAGATCAAGGGAGTGTGCCTGTATCCCAGGGCTGAATTCGTCTCAGGCTTGCAGACCCCAAGCCGATTTAAGGGCCGCAAGGCGATAGTAGGCGGCCTTGGGTTGTTGGTTGCGATTCTGTAAGCCGCCAAAGGGCCAAAAGGTGCTTTGGTCGGAAAAATCCCACCAGGTGGCGGCTTCAACCTGGGGTTTGCTGTAGGCAAGGGTGTAGAGTTGCTCGGCCCAATCGGCTTGGACGGCTTCGCTCCAGGGGGCGTGCCAGAGGCCGCTGGCTTCCCCTAGGTGAGACGTTTCATCCATCCCCGTCGCCGAAGACACCGCCATTTCGGTGATGTGGATGGGCTTGCCTAGGGCGACGAAGCGATCCAGCATCCGGTCGATCTCGAACATGTCTTGGTCGGGGTAGTAAAGCTGGAGGCCAATCACCTCAAAGTCAATGCCTGCCGCCAAACAGGCCCGTAGGTATTGGAATGGACTGCGCTGGGGCGGGCCATAGATGGCAACGTTGCGCGCCCACAGACAGCAGCTATTCACAATGCGCTGTGCGGTGGGGTGCCCCTCGCGGGTGGCCTCGCAGGCTAGGCGGGTGAGGTCGATCAGTTGCTCCGGGCTGTAGTTGAGATCGTTGCTCCAGGGAACGTGATGGGCCTCGTTGATCACGTCGTAGGCGGGGATGCGATCCCCATAGCGGCTGGTGATCTGAAGGATGCGTTGGCGTAGGGCCGTTTTTATCTGATCAAAGGTCATTGGGCGCACCCAGTCGGGAATGCCGATCTGGTGGAACCACACCAGGGGATGCCCCTTGGGCCGAATGCCCTGACTCTGAAGCCACGTCACCTGCTGGTCTAGGGTGGCGTCGTTGAATTGCCCTGGTTCTGGCTCGAAGGGTTGCCAGTAGACGGGCACCGTGGCCGTATCGAATAGGGCGCTGAAGTAGCGGTCGTAGGCTTCCCCCAAGTAAGGATGGCCAAAGGCGTTGCAGCCAAACTTAAACGTTCGCCGGGGTGGGGTTTGGGCAATACGCTGGCGGGCACGGATGAGGGCGGCTTCTTCTCCGGCCCAGAGGCTTTCCCTCAGGGACTCGTTCCATAGGGGAATTTGGCGCATTCGATCCGATTCCTGATTCGCCTGATTGAGGAAATCCTGGGCCTTTTGGAGGCGATCTTGAATGGACTGGGGAATACCGTAGCCCTGCCGCCGCCACTCCTCTACTGCTTGGTTGACTCGGTGTAGACGATCACGGGCAAAGGCGGCGTTCAGCACCAAGGGAAAGTCTGCTGGAGTAAACCCTCGCCCCTGGTTGTCGGCGTAGAGGGTGACATCGCCAAACCCCTCCACGGGCAGTTGCAGGGCTAGGGCAAAGGGTTCGGCGGAGGGAGGCCGTAACCTTAGCCGTCCCGGTTCAATCTGGCGTTCCGGGTTGGGCAGAGGTTCGTCGTCAAAATCCAGGCTATAAAGCTGTCTCAGCCGAGCCTCCGATACGGGTACCCCATCCGGGCGGTAGGCCAGGATTTCCAGAAAACCGTCACTGACTAAGGTGAGCTTTGTTTCAAGGTCGCGGACGACGGGGGCCACCAAGAAGCCACCTGTGGCTGTGCGGAGGAAGGTGCGACGTTCCATGGAGAAGGCGGGAAGCTAGAGGTCGCCGGGGTCGAGGCCGAGTTCTCGCAGGCGAGACGCAAGGCGTTCGGCCCGTTCGTGCTCCTGTTCGGCCCGGATACGCTCCTGTTCGGCTCGCTGGTTGGCTTCTTCGGCCCGTTCCCGTTCCTGTTCAGCGCGTTCCCGTTCCAAATCGGCCCGTTGCTGTTCTAGGGTCGCCCGTTCGTCGCCGTTGAGCAGGAGTTGCCCGTTGGCATCCCACCAGCGCAGCCAGGGCAGATCTTGGTTGAGGTAGTTTCCCTGCCAGATGCCCAGTTCCACACCCATGGGGGGAATAGGGTAATGTCCGCGCTCGTTGGGGG
>CAZWNR010000019.1:0-17204 GCA_964635665.1 uncultured bacterium
ACATTTATTAACTTCAATAAGAGGATTTAGGTGCTGGCGATGGGCATCACGAATCGAATTAGCTTCCGCCACTGGCGGGGCGACTTGTTTGGGGGCGTCACCGCTGCGGTGATTGCGCTGCCAATGGCCCTGGCCTTTGGGGTGGCCTCTGGGGCTGGGCCGGCGTCGGGTCTCTATGGGGCCGTGATCGTGGGCTTTTTTGCGGCGTTGTTTGGGGGCACGCCGACGCTAATTTCGGAACCTACGGGGCCGATGACGGTGGTGTTTACCGCTGTTATCGCTCAACTGGTGGCCGCTAACCCCGAAAACGGCTTGGCCATGGCCTTTACGGTCGCCATGCTGGCGGGTTTCTTCCAAATTATCTTTGGATTTCTCAAGCTGGGGCGCTATGTCACCCTCATGCCCTACCCAGTCATTTCTGGGTTTATGTCGGGCATTGGGGTAATTCTGATTATCCTTCAACTGGGGCCATTTTTGGGCCATGCTACCCCCAAGGGCGGCGTGGTGGGCACCCTTACCAGTCTGCCGGAACTGGTTACCACCCTCGATCCAGCGGAGGTGGCCCTTGGGGTATTCTCCCTGGAGGTGTTGTTTTTGATGCCAAAGCAGTTGAAGCGCTGGGTGCCACCTCAGCTGTTGGTGCTGGTGGCCGGGACGATTCTGGCCCTGACGGTGTTTGCCAATGCCGACCTGCGCTTGATTGGGGAAATTCCCACCGGGTTGCCGACGCTGCAACTGCCCATGTTTACTGCCGACCAACTGCGGGTGATGCTGGTGGACGGTCTGGTGCTGGGGATGCTGGGCTGCATTGACGCCCTGCTGACGGCGATGATTGCCGACAGCATTACCCGTACCCAAAGCGACCCCAACAAGGAACTAATTGGCCAGGGAATCGGTAACCTGATGTCTGGCCTGTTTGGTGGGATGCCCGGTGCTGGGGCCACCATGGGGACGGTGGTGAACATCCAGGCGGGCGGTACTACGGCCTTGTCTGGTCTGATTCGGGCCGCGATTCTGCTGGTGGTCGTCCTCTGGGCGGCTCCATTAACTAAGGTGATTCCCCTGGCGGTGTTGGCGGGGATTGCCGTAAAGGTCGGTTTCGACATTTTGGACTGGAGTTTCCTGAAGCGGGCACACCATGTGTCCTGGAAGGGCACCGCCATCATGTACGGCGTGATGTTCCTGACCGTGTTTGTAGACTTGATTGTGGCTGTGGGTGTGGGCGTGTTCATCGCCAACATGCTCACCATCGACCGCCTCAGCAGCCTGCAATCCGAGGGCGTTCGCACCATCACCGACTTCGACGGCGAGTTTCCCCTCAATGCCGAAGAAACCGCCCTGATGGATCGGGCCAAGGGCCGGATTTTGCTCTTCCACCTGGATGGCCCCATGATCTTTGGCGTGGCACGGGCCATTTCCCAAGAACACACTGCCATGCAAGACCATGATGTCCTGATTGTGGACCTGCAAGATGTGCCCCACTTGGGCGTAACAGCGGCTCTCGCCCTGGAAAACGCTATCCAGGATGCCGCCGATGCCGGACGTCAGGTGTTCCTCGTTGGGGCTAAGGGCAAGACCCTGAGACGTCTGGAAAAACTAGGTGTGTTGCGGTTTGTCCCCGCTGAACATCTTGTCCAAACCCGCGCTGAGGCCCTGAAGGCATCCCTTAAAGTTCTCGCGGCCATCGATGGCATTGACTACTCCGGCGATACCGCTGGATCGGAAGTGCCCCGCCTGGCCTAAGGCAGCTCTAGTTTCACCCTAGGGTGGGCAATGCTCACCACCCTAGGCCATACGGTGGGCAATGCCCACCCTACAACTTCCGTCTCCCTCGTCTTTGGAGAGAGGGGCGGGGGACGATGGCCAGCGCGCTAAAGTTTTCAACCACTGTGTTAGGAGGTATCCACACCGATGACTGATGTTCTGTCCAGCCTATCCTGGCTTTCCTGGGCCAATGTGCCCCCGCTGTCTCCCCTACTGGCGGTCACCCCCGACGCCGACACCGGGCCGATTGTCCTAGCTGGGGTGCTGCTTAGCCTGGTGGTAATCTATGTCGCCAGCAAGCTCGGTGGCGAACTATCGCGCCTAGTAGACCTCCCCCCGGTGCTGGGGGAACTGGTGGCCGGGGTCATTGTCGGAGCCTCTGCCCTGCACCTGATTGTCTTTCCCGAAAGCGGGGCCGTTGCGGCGGATTCCCAGTTGATGAGCCTGCTGCAATGGCTGGGTGGCTTGTCTCCCGAAGGCATTACCGAAGTCTTCAAAAGCCAGAGCGAAGTGGTTTCGGTCTTGGCAGAACTCGGTGTCATCATTCTGCTGTTTGAAATCGGCCTAGAATCTGACCTGCGCGAACTGCAAAAGGTGGGCTACCAGGCGGCGATTGTGGCCTGTGTGGGCGTGGCTGCTCCCTTTGCCCTCGGTACGGCGGGATTGATGGTGCTGTTCCACGTGTCGACCATTCCCGCCATTTTTGCCGGGGCGGCGTTGACGGCTACCAGTATCGGCATTACCTCCAAGGTGCTGTCGGAAATTGGCCAGCTCAAATCCGCCGAAGGGCAGATTATCGTCGGTGCGGCGGTGATTGACGACGTGCTCGGTATCATCGTCCTAGCCGTGGTTGCCAGCTTGGCCAAAACCGGCGAAGTGGACGTGATGAACGTCCTCTACCTAATCGCCAGCGCCACCGGCTTCCTGCTGGGGGCTATCTTCCTGGGCAAATTCTTCAATACCTCCTTCGTCGCCATTGCCGACAAACTGCAAACTCGCGGCAACCTGGTCATCCCGGCCCTCACCTTCGCCTTTTTGATGGCCTTCTTCGCCAACGTCATCCACCTAGAGGCCATCCTTGGGGCCTTTGCCGCTGGCCTGGTGCTAGATGAAACCGACAAGCGTAAGGAGCTGGATCGCCAAATCATGCCCATCGCCGACATCCTGGTGCCGATCTTCTTCGTCACCGTGGGGGCCAAGGCCGACCTGGGCGTACTCAACCCCGCCGTTCCCGCCAACCGTGAAGGGCTGGTAATTGCCCTCTTCCTGCTGGCCGTCGCCATTCTCGGCAAGGTAATTACAGGCTGGACGACCTTTGGCCAAGCCAAACTCAATAAACTGGCCATCGGCATCGGCATGATTCCTCGGGGTGAAGTGGGCCTTGTGTTTGCGGGCATCGGCTCCGCCAGCGGCGTACTCTCCAAACCCCTAGAGGCCGCCATCATCATCATGGTGATTGCCACCACCTTCCTCGCACCGCCCTTCCTCCGCATTGCCTTCAAGGGCTCCGAGGAAGACGCCGTTGCCGCCAAAGCCGACCCCGCTGCTTAATCCAGATCTCAGGGTTCTTTCACCGCTGGACAGGTTCCTTAACCGATTGCCAATAAGAACCCTGGGATCTCCCCTAAGCCCCGGATTTCCGCTATCTCCTACGAGCCTGGGCCTCCCCGTACTAGTCTCTCCCTCCCCAATCACCAGGGAGTGAATTCCCTGGCTTAGCGCCAATGTCTACTGAAGCAGACTGGGAAGCCATGGGAAACTCGCTGTCCAATCCTCTTCAGAGGATTTCCGCTCTGAGCCAAGGACTTTGAGTCCTTGGCTATCCGGGGAGAAGGTCTAGGATGAGGTCAAAGGAGGCGCTAAACTGACCCCATCTTTTCTGGGCATTGGCGATGCATCTGTTTCCATTCTGGCGGTGGTCTGAGTCAGCAGGAGCCGTTCCCAAACGTCTGATCATGGCCCTAGTCCTGGCTGTGGGAATCCTCCTCATTAGCCTTAATATCGGCCTAGGTCAGGGGAGATTTTTGCTCCAAGACTCCCAAGGGCAACCGACCTCCCTATCTGCCCAAGTTGAGCAGGTGGAAACCGGAATTTTCGCCATTAGTGTTTACGATATTGACCTGACCAGTAACTCGTTTTACGCCGATTTCTATGTGTGGTTTAAGTGGAGAGGAGCCATCGACCCGATCACCTATTTAGAGGTGACCAACAGCATCAGTGATTGGGCGATGATATCTGTCCCCGCCCATCCTGAGCCGGAACGATTGCCCGACGGCAGCTTTTACCAAATCTCCCGGATAGAAGGGCGATTTTTGCAGTCCTTTGACCTCAAACGTTACCCCCTTGATCAATACAACCTCAGCATTTTCATGGAGAACTCGGCCTACACAACGGATAAATTGGTGTATGTTGCTGATGGCGAGGCATCGGGCTATTCCCAGTTTTTAACAATTCCCGGTTGGTCAATTGTGGGGTCAACCATCGATAGCTTGGTGAGAACCTACGATACCAACTTTGGTGACCCACGGCTGCCGGATCGGTCGGAACATTCTGTGCTTCGTTACTCCCTTAATATCGTTCGTCCCTGGAGCTTCTTTACTTGGAAACTTTTGCTGCCGCTGATGATCGTCCTGGCTTCGAGCTGTGCTGCCCTGCTGTTAGCCCCCCAACATATTGATTCACGGATAGCGCTTCCGGTGACGGCCCTACTTACCGCTGTGTTCCTCCAAGAAACCTATGCCGATAATTTGCCCGACCTCGGCTATCTTGTCCTGATGGATCAGGTTTATGTGATTGCTTATATTTTGATTTTTATTTCTATCCTAGAGGTGATTATGACGGCCTACTGGATCGATAAAAATGAAGCAGTTTGGACTAAGCGGGTGATGTGGGCTGATCTTACACTCCTAGGTTTGCAGGTGATAGTGATGACCACAGGCTTAACTTGGTTAGTGATGCAGTCCTAGTAAAAAGTGTAAAAAGTTTCACGACGGGTTCATGGTAGTGATAGCTGTGGGGAGGTTCAGATGCTTTACGCCTGTGTCTATGCCACGATTTTGATTGGTTTTCTTGGCATCATCTTGAAAGAAAACTTGGTGATGAAAATCATCGCGATGGATGTGATGAGCACCGGGGTAGTGTCTTTGTTTGTGCTGGTAGCGGCTAGAACTGGTATGTACACACCTATCCTTTCCGAAGTACCAAAGGCTGATTATGCAGATCCAGTGCCCCAAGCCGTAATTTTAACGGCCATTGTCATTGGTTTCTCAATTCAAGCTTTGATGCTGGTTGGGGGTATGAAACTAGCCAGGGATAATCCTACTTTAGAGGCTAAAATCATTGAAAAGGGGTATGAGCCATGACATTCTTGACGCTCTCTTGGATGGCCCTGCCATTTTTCGTAGGCTTTAGCATTTACTTACTTCCCCAAGCTGATCGCCTTTTGGCCTTTGGGGTTACCCTGGCTTCCTTGGCCTACGCCATGGCTGTCTTTTTCCAACCGGTTCCCCTAAGTTTAAATTTACTGGATAGCTTTGGCGTCACGCTTTTAGTGGACGACCTCAGCGCCTTTTTTATTCTGACTAATGCCCTCGTAACGGCAGCGGTGATCCTCTACTGCTGGTCCAGTGGGAAAACATCGTTTTTCTACACCCAGGCCATCATTTTGCACGGCAGTGTTAATGCCGCCTTTATCTGTGCCGATTTAATCAGTCTCTACGTGGCCCTAGAGGTGATTGGAATAGCCGCCTTTTTGCTGATTGCCTATCCCCGTAGCGACAAAAATCTATGGGTGGCTTTGCGTTATCTATTTGTTAGCAACACGGCGATGCTGTTCTATTTGGTAGGGGCTATTTTGGTCTACCAAACCCACCAGTCCTTTGCCTTGGCTGGGGTAGCAGGTGCTCCCATCGAAGCCCAGGCGTTAATCCTACTAGGACTACTTACTAAAGGCGGCATTTTTGTGTCAGGACTGTGGTTGCCCCTTACCCACTCTGAATCGGAAAGTCCGGTGTCTGCATTGTTGTCTGGGGTAGTGGTAAAGGCAGGGGTTTTCCCGCTTGCACGCATGGCACTATTGGTCGGAGAACTTGACCCCCTAGTGCGGTTTTTCGGAGTCGCTACAGCGCTGCTTGGTGTGGCCTATGCCATGGTTGAAAAAGACACCAAGCGGATGCTGGCTTTCCATACCATTTCCCAGATGGGGTTTGTCCTAGCGGCCCCGGAGGTGGGTGGATTTTATGCCCTCACCCACGGTTTTGTAAAGGCGGCTCTCTTTCTCTGTGCCGGGAATTTGCCAAGCCGCAGCTTCAAAGCTTTACAGGATCAGCCCATTCATCGCCCTATTTGGATTGCCTTGGTGCTGGCTAGTTTCTCCATCTCTGGATTCCCATTATTGTCAGGATTTGGGGCTAAGGTATTGACCATGAAAAACCTAGCGGACTGGCAAGTGATCGCCATGAACTTAGCGGCTTTGGGGACAGCTATTTCCTTTGCCAAGTTCATATTCTTGCCCCAGACATACGACCCTAACCAAGCCGTAAAGCCTGGATTTTGGCCAGCGATAGTTCTCTTGATAGGGGGATTGGTGGCTGCCAATTTGGTTTACTACGAAGCCTACACCTGGGACAACGTCATGAAACCCCTGGCTACCATTTTCTTGGGCTGGTTGATCTACCTGGTGGTCATCCGGCGACTCGTTGTAAAACTCCCCCGTGTGCTGGAGGAATTTGAACATCTGATTGGCATGATGGTGCTAGCAACTCTAGGCCTTTTAGGGATGGTATTGGTATGACTGGATATCTAAATATTTTGTTGCGCTTAGCCATCTGGTTTCTACTCACGGCAGACTTCAGCTGGCCAAACATTTTAATTGGTGTTAGTGTTGCCCTGCTACTGCCTAGGGGTGTCACCAATCCAGGGCGTTTAAAGGACTGGCTGCGAACGTTGTGGGAGGTGGTGGTAGCCATTCCCCAAGCCTATTTTGAAGCCTTTGAAATTATGTTTCGCCCCCACCACCACGAGATGGTGACCTTGGAGCAAGCTAAACCCCGGCGATCCCCTAGCCTAATTTTTCTCGATATTTTCTTGATTACCTTTACCCCTAAAACCATCGTACAGCGCTATCGAGAACAGGGCTGGTACGAGGTTCATCACATTACTCGGAGGCCTAGCTAAATGACTGCTCAGCCGATGACGATCCTGCTAATTGCCATGATTGGAGCCTTGCTCATTCCGATGATAGAGGCTTTTTATGATGACGATATTTGGCAGCGAATGTTGGCCTTTGCTAGCATTGCCACTAAGGCTTCGGTAATGATTTTGGTGGTGTCGGTACTGCGCGACGACTGGATGATCGGCGTAGTTGGAGTGTTAATTCTCAGCGTAGGCAACGCGGCTTTGATGTTGCTGGCCCACGTGCTCAAACGCCTCAGCGCTGTGATGGATGGGGAGGGCTAGGAGGAAGGGGCCACCCTAGCCTCCCCAAACAGTAACGGATGGGAGAAGCGGAAGGCCCCAGTTGCCCTAGCCCAGCGGCCCGGTGAGAATCACCTTGGCTAGGGCATTGATCACCGATTCGGGGGGTTCTTGCTTGAGGTCGCGGTACCACTGCTGGGTAGCAGAGGGTTCGTGGCCGTAGATGACGCTGCTACGCTTACGGGCTTTGAGGACGAGTTCGGCGGTGCGATCTTTGCGGGCCTTTTCGTAGCGGTTGAGGGCATCGGGCACGCTGATGTTGGTGGTCAGCAGATAGCGGGTCAGCACCTCCGCCCCTTCGATGGCTTGGCAACCGCCCTGGCCCAGGGTGGGGGTGGTGGCGTGGGCCGAGTCTCCCAGTAGGGCGATGCGCCCCCGCACTAGGCGCTCTAGGGGATCAATATCGCCAATTTCCAGGCGATTGGTGCTGTAGGGGTCGATGGCCTCAATCAGACGCTGCACAGCGGTGGGCCAACCCTGGTAAATCTCCGCCAGTTCGTCACGGCGGTGGGCTGGGTCTACCTGGGTGCCTTCAACCATGGGTGCGCCGAAGAAGAAATAGAAGCGGTCGCCACCCACGGGCATCATAGAGGCGCGTTTGCTCTCGCCCACGTAGATCACCCAGCGATCCTTGGCACAGAGAGACTCATCGGCGGGAACCAGGCCATTCCAGTTTACGTAGCGGGCATAGCGCCGAGACACCGACCGTCCTAGCACGTAGGCTCGCACGGCGGAATGGACGCCATCGGCCCCAATCACCAGATCCCCCGTGGCCCGATGGCCATTTTCAAAAATGGCAGTGGCCGACTGCTCATCCTGCTCCACCGCTACACAGGGCATCCCCAAGTGGACGTTTTCGGGGCCAAACTCCTCCAGCAACATAGTTTGCAGATCGGCCCTAGCCACGGGATAGGGCCGCTGTCCCACCTGCTCAAACAGGGGGTGCAGATCGACATAGCTCAGTTGTTCGTCGGTGTGGCTGCGGTATTCCATGGCGTTCATTTCGCCGCCGATGGCCGCCAGCTTTTCCCCTAGCCCCAGACGGTTCAGCACCTTTACCCCGTTCGACCACAGGGAAATCCCAGCCCCCGCCGGACGGAGTTCCGTCACCCGGTCGTACACTTCGACCTGGTAGCCCGCCTGCTTCATGGCAATCCCCGTGGTTAAGCCGCCGATTCCGGCCCCCACAATCACCACTTTCAACTTGTACATCTGAGACTCTCCTAACCGTGATCTATCCGAGTTGAGGAACGCGCTGGCCGCACTTGGGCATACCAAATCCAACGGACTAGCCGCACTTAGGCGTGCCAAATTCATTGTATACATTCCAGGATAAGCCCTAATCGTCAGGATGTTTAGCGCCTGGGGCGACAGCCCGAGGGCAAGGTTCGGCCTGTCCTCCTACGGTGCATGAGCCCCTGATGAAACGCCGCCCTATGGTCACTCAAGGCTCAGGCCGACCTCGGAGCAATCCGGTATAATCGCCCTAGTGGCCTGTCGCTCCCTATGGTCTCCACCCAGATCATGATGTTGGCCCTGCAGCGGTGTCTAGATGCGCTGACGTTCAGGATCTTTGAATCTTCGGGGTTGCCGAACCTCTATAACCACGAACGTTGCCATTTCTTGATCTTGTTGCCATTCCTTGATTTTCAAGGATTATAAGTTTCCTATCTAGTCCCACAAAATCTCCTATGTTTGCGACGACCCTGCCGCCCCGGCTGATCCATGCCGACAAAATTCGACCCGCCATCCAGGCCATGCGCCCGGACCTAGTGGCTTGGCGACGACACCTGCATCAACGCCCAGAACTCGGTTTTCGCGAGAATCTGACGGCGGCGTTCATTCAGCAACAGCTCACCGATTGGGGCATTCCTCACCAGGCGGGCATTGCCAAAACCGGGATCGTCGCGGTCATTGAAAGCGGCCAGCCGGGGCCTGTTTTGGGTATTCGGGCCGACATGGACGCCCTGCCCATCCACGAAGAAAACCAAGTGCCCTACCGCTCGCAGCACGATGGGCTGATGCACGCCTGCGGCCATGACGGCCATGTGGCCATTGCCCTAGGCACGGTGCGCTATCTATCCCAGCACCGAGACCAGTGGCGGGGCACGGTGAAGGTGATTTTCCAGCCAGCGGAGGAAGGCCCAGGGGGCGCGAAACCGATGATTGAGGCGGGGGCGCTGAAGAACCCCGACGTAGAGGCCATCATTGGTCTGCACCTGTGGAATAACCTGCCCCTAGGCACGGTGGGGGTACGCAACGGCCCGCTGATGGCGGCCACGGAACTCTTCAAAATTACCGTGCAGGGCAAGGGTGGCCACGGAGCGCTGCCTCACCAAACGGTGGATTCCATTGTGGTGGGTGCCCAGCTTGTGACTGCCCTCCAAACCATTGTGGCCCGCAATATCGACCCCATCCAGTCGGCGGTGGTGAGCATTGGCAAATTCCACAGCGGCCATGCCTCCAATGTCATCGCCGACATGGCTGAACTCGCGGGTACGGTGCGCTACTTCGACCCCCGCTATGCCGATTTCTTTGCCCCTCGCATCGAACAAATTGTGGCGGGCATTTGCCAAAGCCAGGGCGCAACCTACCAGCTCGACTACCAAGCCCTCTACCCGCCCGTGGTAAACGATGCCGCCATGGCCGAACTGGTGCGGTCGGTGGCCTTGGAGGTGGTGGAAACTCCGGCGGGGGTTGTTCCCGACTGCCACACCATGGGCGGCGAAGACATGGCTTTTTTCCTGCAAGAAGTGCCGGGCTGCTACTTTTTCCTGGGGTCAGCCAATGTGGATCAAGCCCTCGCCTATCCCCACCATCACCCCCGCTTTGACTTCGATGAAACCGCCCTCAGCCTGGGGGTTGAAATGTTTGCCCGCTGCGTCGAGGCCTATTCCTGACGACGGGTGTTGCCTGCCTTCACCCAGCCCTCGGCTCCGGTGCTGGCGACCCGCACCTTAATCCAGCCCTGGTCGGCGGGTTCTTCTAGCACGATCAGTTCAGCGTTGTAGTCTACGCCGCCCACTTGGCCATGCTCGGTGCCGGGGCCAGATCGGATAATCAAACCGATGGGCTGCGTCACCACCGCTGGGTAGCTGCCGGGGGGTAGTTCTGCGGCGGCGGGTTCCGGTGGGGTGGGAGTCTCAGCGGCGGCTGCCGGTGCAGGGGACTCGGCAGCGGGGACAGGGGCCGCAGCGGGAGGGGCAGCGGGGTCGGCGACGGGAACGGCGGGTTCAGGGGCGGGTTCAGCGGGCAATTCCTGGCCGTAGAGGGGTTTGGGAGGCAGCACCGCCAAGCGGGCCATGAAGTAACGGGCCGTAGCCACCCCAGCCATGGACAACAGGGCGAGGGCAATGGTGACGCCCAAGATCAATTTCGACAGGCCAATAAAGAATCCTTTCATGGTGGCTGGGGTGAGAACGTCGCCTACAGTCTGCCAATGATACCGCCGCCGCCGCGAATTGGCACTCGCCTAGGACAGTTCCTCACCCCTTGCCCAGGGCTTCGGTGAAGCGGCATCGGCCCAGAGACAGGTCAAACAAGTGGAATCCATACTCCTGGGAGAGAGCCTCAAACACCTTCACACCCCGCACACTGTTGCCGTGGCTATCGAGGGGCGGCGAGAAGACGGCAATCCCCGCCTGGTTGGGGACGACGGCCAGAATACCACCGGAAACGCCGCTTTTAGCCGGAATCCCCACCCGAAAGGCCCATTCGCCAGCAAAGTTGTACATGCCACAGGTATACATGACGCTGAGGATGTCGCGGACGTGGTCGGCATCCACAGCCTGCTCTCCAGTGATAGGGTTGACGCCTCGGTTGGCCAGGGTGGCGGCCATCACCGCCAAATCGTGGGTGTTCACCAGCACAGCGCACTGCTGAAAATACAGATCTAGGGCGTCATCGAGGGGTTCGTCGATCATGCCGAAATTGAGCATGAGGTGGGCCATGGCGCGGTTGCGGTGCCCCGTCGCCTTTTCGGATAGGAAGGTGGACATATCGATGAACACCTCATGGCCCACGTAGCGCTGGAACATGGCCAGCAGGCGGTTGAGGCGGTCGGCGGGGTCTTGGCCAGGAATCAGGCTGGTGGTGGCAATGGCCCCGGCGTTCACCATGGGGTTGTCGGGACGTTTCGAGTCTTCATCCAGGCGAATTAGCGAATTAAAGGGGTCGCCCGTGGGTTCTACCCCCACTTTTTTGAGTAGCTTTTCGCGGCCATAATCTTCTAGGGCCATGGCGTAGACAAACACCTTAGAGATGGACTGAATGGTGAAGGTTTGCTGCACATCCCCCACATCAAAACTGCGCCCATCCAGCGTCACCACGCTAATGCCAAACCAGTCGGGGTTGGCCTTGGCCAGTTCTGGGATGTAACAAGCCAGCCGCCCCTGGCGCAGGGGCTGGAGTTCGGCATGGAGGTCGTTCAGAAAGGCTTGGATATCGGCGGTGGACATCGTTGTGATCCTTGGTCAAAGGGTGGTGGCGTTACGCCATAGGCCCATGGTGACCCAAAAGGACGATATTCAGGCCAAACCGCCATGGGTTAGGCGGCGGAGAGGATGCGCTCTCCGATAATGGGTTTTTCCATCATGGGATAGAGCTGGCACAATACGGTCGCTCGCCAACCGTCCGCCAAACAGATTTCGGGCCACTGGCCCCAATTGTAGGGCCGCCGCACCGCCCATCACGAAGAGGTTGCAACCCGGCCAGCGCAGGTGGTGATCCAGGACGGGCAAGCCCTTAACGATTTCAGCGGGATAGGTGGCCTGCACGTCGGCCAACAGCGGCCAATGGGTGACGTCAAGCTGGCTGCCTGTGGCCAACCAGAGGCGATCCAGGGGCAGGTGGGCGATACAGTTATGGTCGGCTGCGGTTTTACAGTGGACTTGCCAAGCATCGTCCTTCCACTCCGCCCGTTGCACCTCACACTGGTCATAGAAGCTGATTTTGCCCTGGCGCTCTAGCCGCCGCAGGTGCAGCCACATGGCTGGGGTCAGGGATCCACCGTTGCGGGCCTGCTGAATCATCTGCCAGCGCTGCTGCCAACAGGGTTCTGCCTGGAAGCCCTTGAGGTATTTGGGGCCAAGCCAGCCCGGATCGGCATCGAAGAGTTTGGCATAGAACTGTCGCCGCGCCATCAAAATCACCGTGGCTCCGCGCTTAACCGCCCCTAGGGCTAAATGCCCAGCGGTCAGCCCACTCCCCACAATTAAAATCCGCTCCCCCGCGAGGGAAAGCCCCCGTAGGTCGATCTGGCTAGAGTGGCGCAGGCTATGGCTGGGGTAGGTCTGGGGAATCTGCCGCACCCAATCCGGAAGCTGAGGCATACCACCGCCCAGGGCCAACACCACCCGCCGCGCCCTAATCTGGCGACCATCCGCTAAGCCCAGGCGAAACGATGGTCGCCCTAGCCCCTGACCCAGGTCTAGGTGCTGCACGGTTCCCGCCATCACCCGATCCGCCAAGTCCCACCGCTCAATCACCGACTGGCAGAAGTCACGAAATAGATTGGTTGTGGGTAGGGCATAGGGCGGCAAGAGTTCATCAGGACGACCTTCTGCAAAGGTGCGCAGGGCATGGGGATTGGGATCAGGGTGGTGGACGGCGGGGGATCTGAGGTGGGGAATCTCTAGGGCGGCAAACTGGTGGTGCCACTGGCGCAGCCAATCTCCGGCGGGGTCGATCACCACAAAGCGGCTCCGCAGGTTGGCCTTTTTCTGAAGGAGATGGGTGACGAGGGTGAGCGCCTGGGGGCCAGCACCGATGATTGCGAGGTCTGTGGAAAGCGCCATGGAAAGGGTAACGAGGGGTCTGGAATCGCGAAGGAGACGTCGAGTAGTCCGGGGGAGATCACAGGGGAGGGCGTACCTAGACACTGCCGCACCTGCCCTTAACCCACCAACCCCAGGACTGGCCCTGGTCACCGGAGGGGGATTAACCAGGGCACGCCAGTCCAAGAAAACCCCGCCCAACTCAACTTGCCTTAACAACGAGAACGGTTATCATTATCTAAATCAACCACAAAATCAAACACACAAGCGAGGGATGACCATGGTTGCTGATGGACAGCGCGCTGTGCCCGTCACGGTGCTGACGGGGTACCTGGGGGCAGGCAAGACCACGCTACTGAACCGGATTCTGACCCATGAGCACGGCAAGAAGGTGGCGGTGATCGTCAATGAGTTTGGCGAGGTGGGCATCGACAACCAGCTTGTGATCGACGCCGACGAAGAGATTTTTGAGATGAACAACGGCTGCATCTGCTGCACCGTGCGCGGCGACTTGATTCGCATCATCGGTAACCTGATGAAACGCCGGGACAAGTTCGACCACTTAGTCATCGAAACCACAGGATTGGCCGACCCCGCCCCGGTGATTCAGACCTTTTTTGTCGATGATGAGGTGCAAACCCAGGCCAACCTAGATGCGGTGGTAACGGTGGTGGATGTGGCCCACATCGCCCAGCATTGGGACGCCGAGGAAGCCCTAGAGCAGATCGCCTTCGCCGATGTGATCTTGCTCAACAAAATCGATCTGGTCACCGAGGCCGAGCTCACGGCCCTAGAAGATCGCATTCGCGGGATGAATGCCATCGCGAAAATCTACCGCACCTGCGACGCTCAGGTGGAAATGGATGCCATCCTTGGGGTTAATGCCTTTGACCTGGGCAACGCCCTCACCCTTGACCCCGAGTTTCTCAACGAAACCGCCCACGAGCATGATGAAACCGTGGGATCCATCGCCCTGGTGGAAGCGGGGGAAGTGGACGGCCAGACACTCAACCAGTGGATTGGATCCCTACTACGCGACCATGGCACCGATATCTTTCGCATGAAGGGCATCCTCAACATCGCTGGCGAAGACTGCCGGGTGGTTTTTCAGGGCGTACACATGCTGTTTGAAGGTCGCCAAGATCGCCCGTGGAAGCCTCATGAAACCCGCAAAAACGAGTTGGTCTTTATCGGCAGAAACCTAGAAACCATGGCGTTGGAGGCCGGGTTTCGGGCCTGCCTAGTGCCGTAATGCTTTGCTAGCTATTTCACACCCAACCTAATCTATGCCCAAGCCCAAACCGCTCCTCACCCCCACCTGGCAAACCCTCCTAACCGACTATGTCACCGCCCTAGCCTGGTCTCCCGCTGGTACCCATCTGGCGGTGGCTTCGGCGGCGGGGGAGGTGGTCTTGTTTGAGGCGAAAACAGGGATATCGGTGGAGGTACAGCCGCCCCAGGGCCATTCTACGGATGTCCTCGCCTTCTCGGCGGATGGTTACTTCTTAGCCGCCGGGGGACAAACGGGCCGGGTGTCGATTTGGCAGATCACCGAAGCCGCTGCCCCACAGCTTTTGACAACCTTAGAACATCCCAGAATGTGGATCGATACCCTGCAATGGCACCCCCAGCAGCCAGAATTGGCCCTAGGATTAGGGCGCTATGCCCAGGTGTGGGATGCCGTTGCCCAGGAGGTGGTGACCACCCTCGACTTTGAGGCGTCATCGGTGCTGGATTTAGCTTGGCACCCCAGCGGCAACGCCCTGGTGCTGGCGGGCAACCAGGGGGTAAAAAGCTGGCAACGCGAAGATTGGGACAACGACCCTGAGGTTCGGGAGACGGGGGGAGCCAGTGGATCCATTGCCCTTTCCCCGGATGGGCAGTATCTGGCGGCGGGCAACAACGACCGGACGCTGCTGGTGTGGGCCTGGGATAACCCCTACCCCTGGCAAATGCAGGGCTTTCCAGGCAAGGTGCGGCAGTTGGCCTGGTCTACGGCCCAGGAGAAGACCCCGCTGTTGGCCTCTAGCAGTGCCGAGGGCGTGGTGGTGTGGGCCAAAGCTCCCAACGACGACCAGGGCTGGACATCCCAGGTTTTGGATCTGCACAGGGCAACGGTAACGGCCCTCGCCTTCCAGCCCCGGTCTAAACTGTTGGCCTCGGCCTCGGAAGATGGCTGGGTGTGTCTGTGGCACAAGGCCGCCCAGATTGCTCAAATCCTAGAGGGTGCGGCGGCTGGCTTCTCAAACCTAGCCTGGTCGCCCCAGGGGACCTATCTGGGGGCGTGGGGCTGCGGGGGAGAGGTCGTGGTCTGGGCCAGAACCTTGTCAGGGCAGGGGTTTGGCTAAAATTCTAGACTCCTATTCAGGGGTGCAATGGGGGTGGGACGGTTGTTGGATGTCGTCCCACCTATTTTTTTGGGCCAAGGCTTTTGGCGGAACGAAATTTTCTCAAGCAACGGATCGCAATTCCCGGCAAGGCAGGCTAAAATATTCAAGAATGATAATCATTCTCATTCTTGACGTACTCTTTTTGGTGCGATGGTTTTATCTCCCTCCCCCGTTGCGGCAACCACCCCGGTGGATGTTCCCCCTCAGAACTCCCCACCTCTTCACTCCTTTCCCCCTTCACTCCCTCACTTCTTCACAAAAAGGAGCCCCCATGCCAATCTTGTTCCCCTTCCGTCGAACAGCCCTGTTGCTGGCGTCCTCGGTGGCCATTGCCCTGGGTAGCTGTACTGGCACCCCCGAAACCAGTGAGGTCGGGACGGCGGATGAAGCCGTGGAAACCGTGGATTTGACGGTAATGACGACGATTTTGCCGATGACGCAGTTCACCAATGCCGTCGTGGGGGATCGGGCGGAGGTGATTTCCCTGATGCCGACCAATGTAGATCCCCACGATTTTCAGGCCAGTCCTGCGGATGTGCAGGCCCTGGCGAGTGCCGATGTGTTGGTGAAAAACGGCCTGGAAATGGAGTTCTTTTTGGAAGACCTGATCGCCAATGCTGAGAACCCGGCGCTGGTGATAATCGATTCTAGTGAGGGTGTTGCGGTGCTGGCGAACGAGGAGGTTGAGGGGCACGGCAAGGCTGACGGTCACGACCACAGCCATGACCACGACCACAGCTATGACCACAACCACGACCACGCCGAGGCAGGTCACCACCATCATGGCGAGTTTAACCCCCACATCTGGCTCGACCCCAAGCGGGCGATTCAGCAAGTGGAGAACATCCGCGATGGCATGATTGCCGTAGACCCTGAGGGTGCAGAGATTTACACCGCCAACGCCGCTGCCTTCATTGCCGAACTGGAGGCTCTAGACGCGGAGATTAGCGAAAAACTCGCCCCCTTTGCGGGGCAGCCCTTCGTGGTGTTCCACGACTTTGCCCCCTACTTTGCCGAGAGCTATGGCCTGGATACTGAGTTTCTGGTAGATGTGCCCGCCATCAACCCCTCCCCTGAGGACGTTAAGCGAGTGGTGGATACAGTGCAAGCCTCCAACCTAAAAGCCATTATGACGGAGCCTTCGGCGGGCGAGGATTCCTTTGCGGCCCTAGCCAATGACCTGGGGGTACAGGTGGGCCTGTTCAATCCCATTGAAGTGGGTGGCCCTGAAGCGGTGGAGCCAGAGTATTACCTCAACGCTATGCGCCAGAATGCGGCTAATC
The DNA here is from genome assembly GCA_964635665.1 of uncultured bacterium. GTDB lineage: Bacteria > Cyanobacteriota > Cyanobacteriia > Phormidesmidales > Phormidesmidaceae > Nodosilinea. The sequence goes on from CAZWNR010000019.1 coordinate 16,687, forward strand.
TGGCGGCATCCTTTGAATCCTTTAGCCAGCAACAGTCATGGCTTCCGGTGTGGCCTACCCAGTCCGTCGCCCTCGTACCCCAGCCTGTGGGGCTGCGGTTTTAGGAGGCCCGGAGCTTGAGCACTGATGTGTTGGTGATTGATGGGCTGACCGTGTATCGCGACACCTATGCGGCGGTGCAGGATGTCTCCTTCGCCCTAGCTGAGGGGACGGATATGGCGATTGTTGGCCCCAATGGAGCGGGGAAAAGTACCCTGATCCAGGCGATTCTGGGCATTCTGCCCCGTCGCACGGGGGCCGTGTCGGTGATGGGCCAGTCCCTCAGTGGGCGGGGGTATTTACCTGCCCCGGTGCGGCATCAAATCGCCTATCTGCCCCAAAATTTTCTGTTTGATCGCCGGGTTCCCATCACCGTCAATGAATTGGTGGCCCTGGGCTGGGATGACCTAGGACTGAAGCTACCCTGGGCCAACCATCGGCCCCGTCAGATGAACGGCATCCAGCCCATCGCCCGCCTC
>CAZWNR010000020.1:0-3997 GCA_964635665.1 uncultured bacterium
GGCGGGGTCCCTGGGTTGGTCTGGGCGATGGCCTAGGGAGAATCGTTACTCTGAGGAAATCATGGAGTTCCACAACCGTGGAATCGTAGAAGCCTAGGTGATCAACGGTTGTGGCACGGACGACGATATAGCGGCTTTCACACGGGTAAAGTGCATGGCTGAGATCCCCCCCGCCCCCTTAAAAAGGGGGGGGTAGCGTGAAACTTAGACCACGAGGTAGTGGGGGGTTCTAGAGCGTAGCAACGGTGTATTTCACTCTATCGAGAATCACTACAACTATCTCAGGGAAAGAGAAATCCAGGATAAAACGGATCCAAATAGCCCTTATGGTTCATTTGTACTATAAAGTGAGCCGAAAAATAACCCCAGTAAAAAGCCAGGGTTATCCAAATCGTGACCTGAAGTAGACTACTCGGCAATAATCCGCAGATTGACCGTGGCCGTCACTTCGGCGTGGAGTTTAATTTGGGCTTCATACTCGCCCAGTTTGTTGATGTCGGGCACGGTGATATCGCGACGATCAACCTCTTTGCCAGACAGAGACTTGATCACATCGGCCACATCGGAGGATGTGACGGTACCGAAGATGGCATCGTTTTCGCCTACGGGTTTTTGGATGGTAAACATGCCAATGGTGGCTAGGGCTTTCTTGGTGGCCTCGGCCTCTTGCTTAATCTCGATCTGACGCTGACGCTCGGCTTCACGGCGACGCTCCACCTGCTTTAGCACGCCGGGGGTGGTGCGGACGGCTTTGCCATTTGGCAGGAGATAATTACGTGCGTAGCCCGGTGCTACCTCTACGAGGTCGCCATTTTGACCCAGTTTGCGAATGTCTTCGGTAAGAACTACCTGTACCCGTTTTGCCATGATCTTTCTCGTATAGCCCAGTTGACTATACTACTCAAAGAGATCCCCCTCTGGCAACCCCCACTTTTTCGAGGAGGCCCAGGCTCGGCATCGGTAACGTTCCGATTAAAACGATCTGGCCTTCCCCGCTTGGGAGAGGCAGGGGTGGGTCAGTCCTGATTGCTTGGTATATCCCTATGGCAAGACTGTTGTTGGCGGTAATTCCAGCCCTGTGGGTGGCCGCTATCGCGATTGTGGCGGTGCAAAATGCCACCCCGGTTTCGATTCGGCTGTTGACGCTGCAATCCATCGACATTCCCTTTGGGGTGCTGCTGGCCTTTGGGGCGGCGGGGGGCATGGTGGCGGCGGCCGTGGGACTGTGGTTGTTGGGGGCGGCTCCGGCTAAGCGGAAACCCCAGCGGTGATGGTCATGAAGAGGGCTTTATTGTTGGCGTTAGAGAGTGGGCGGATGGCGTGGGGGATTTGGCGATATGGTAGGTGCTGGGCCGGGTTGGGACTGGTGGGTCTGCTGACCTTGGCCTGTCAACCCGTTACGGGTGCGGGACAGCCCATGACCCCCGACAAAATTACCTTTGCTCTGGACCAGATCGACGAAAACGGGCTCTATGGGCCACCGGACGGCAAGCGATCCTTAGACTATGAGTTTTGCGTGCCTGGGGATCCGGTTTTCCTAGAGACCGTGCAGGCTATCGATCCGTCTGTGACGCTGTATCCCGGCAGTCCGGGCCGAATTGGCTGTACCGATGATCAGGTCTTGGCGATTGGCAATACTCACCAGCCCAATGCCGTCCTAGTACTCACGGAACTGGCAAATTTGGACTATATCGAGCGCATTGACCGAGTGGACTGGGAATAGATTGGGGTAACCCACGCCAATTTACGGTGGAAAATTCACCTTTAAGGGTAAGTTAAATAGACGTTGACCCCACCCCTGAATCAGCATCTTCTATGGCAAATCTGATTGTAATTGTTCTGGCCATGATGGGCGGCATTGCCACGGCGCTGCAAGGGCAGTTTATGGGGCTGCTGTCGGTGGCGATGGGGCCGCTGGAGAGCGTGTTTATCACCTATGCGGGTGGGGCGGTGGTGGTGGCCATGGCCATGGTGGTGGTCCAGGGCGGCAACCTCAAGGCTTGGAATACAGTGCCCTGGTACGCCCTCACCTCTGGCCTGATGGGGCTGGTGATTATTGGGGCCATTGGCTATGTGGTGCCCCGACTGGGGGTGGCGGCGGGGTTTACGGTGATGGTGGCTACCCAGTTTGTGGCGGGGGCCATCATCGACCACTACGGCCTATTTGGGGCCATGGTGCGGCCCATGGATTTGACTAAGGTACTGGGCTTGGGGCTGCTGATGGCAGGGGTGACGTTGCTGGTGCGGTAGACGCAGGTGCATTGCTTTGCGCTGCCGCAGTCTCGCCTTGGCGTTATGCACCTACGTTTGTGGGGACAGGGGCGAGGTCTCCTCGCCCCCGTGGGATACGGCTACTGACCGCCCTAGGCTAGGGGCTTGAAGTTGACGATGCGGGCAAAGCTGTCGGGCTCTAGGCTGGCCCCGCCGACGAGGGCTCCGTCGATTTCGGGTTGGGCCATCAGTTCATCCACGTTGTTGGGTTTGACAGAACCGCCGTACTGGATGGTGACGTTGGAGTTGGTCAACCGCTTGCGAATTTCGCCGATAACGCGGTTGGCTTCTTCAGCTTCGCAGGTGTCGCCCGTGCCGATGGCCCAAATGGGTTCGTAGGCAATCACTAGATTGGTTTGATCGACATCCACCAAATCTTTTTCAATCTGGGCGGCGATCACCGCTTCAGTTTCTCCGGCATCGCGCTGCTGCTTAGTTTCGCCCACGCAGAGAATGGGGATGAGGCCACATTTTTGGGCCTGCTTCAGCCGTAGGTTAACGGTTTCGTCGGTTTCGCCAAAGTATTGGCGGCGTTCGCTATGGCCTACGATCACGTAGCGCACCCCTAGTTCCCGCAGCATATCCCCCGAAATTTCCCCGGTATAGGCCCCTTCGTCGGCCCAGTGGATATTCTGGGCACCCACCTTAATTCTGGCTCCGTGCAGGCTCTTAGACAGGGCGCTGAGGGCCGTAAAGGGTGCACACAGCACAATGCTGCGGTCTTCAGGGGTTTCGTTGAGCTGCCCCAAAAACTGCTTCAGAAACTCCAGGGTCTCCGCCTGGATTTTATACATTTTCCAGTTGCCAGCAAGAATAATTTTTCGCACGGTGTCTCAGGATTAAAGGGTTTGTCTATGAAATCGCATCATTGCATCCTACTAAGAAAGGAACCCTAGATCAAATCCCTGAACGTCGAGGGGGGAGGGATTCGGTGAGCCCTCAGCGATTCTGTAAGCCGAGAATTTCAGAGGCGGTTTGTTGGAGAAAGGCCGCATCCTCTGCCGCAATGGCAGGATCGCGATAGACCAGACCCACGGGGCTTTGGTGCATCAAAAATCCGTAGAGCACACAGGCGGCGAGGTAGGTGCCGTAGATCGTGGGGTGGGCATCATCGGCATCTAGGCTGAGGTCGGGGCGGGTGCGGTAAGCCTGTTCAAAGGCTAAGCCTACGGGAATGACGAGGGCGTTGAGGGTTTCCCCTAGGGCGTGGTAGGCGTTGGCTAAGTTGCGGGTGTTAACGCCCTGGTCGAGGCTGTCTCGGCGTTCCCAGGTCATCATGAGCAGGGGTTCCGATCCGCTGTCGCGAATTACTTGGGCGAGGGCCTGGGCGTAGTATTCCGAAAAACTGGGGTTGATCACCGGGAGCTGGCTTTGGTCTTGCAGAATCACGTAGTTCCATGGCCCGTTGCGAATGGCCTGGAGGGTACGCTCATCCTCGGTGTGATATTTGAAGGAATAGCCGGACTGGCTGACGCTGACGGCTTGCAGATCGGGGGCAAGGCCGCGCAGGTGGTAGTCGATGCCGTTGTTGAAGTAGGTGAGACTGTTGCCCACAAACAGCACTCGCAGTGGGCCTTGGGGCGGTGGCGGTAACGTCACGGGCGGTTCCCCCCAGGACAACTGAAATTGGCAGGCGACGGTCACGAGGGCAATCAATCCCGCCAGAATGCAAAACTGGGCTATTGCCCTACCGTGGTGATGTCGGTTAGCCATAGCCCAGTCCTGG
>CAZWNR010000020.1:4097-16784 GCA_964635665.1 uncultured bacterium
AGACGGGTGAGGTTGACGCGGCCCCGACCGTCGATTTCGCGGACTTTGACGATCACCTCGTCGCCCACATTCACCTCATCTTCCACCTTGGCGACGCGGTAGTCCGCCAGTTGGGAGATGTGGATCATGCCCTCTTGACCGGGCATAAATTCGACGAACGCGCCGATGGGAATCACCCGCATCACCGTGCCCACAAATACATCCCCAGCGGAGGGCTTGAAGACGATAGCTTCGATCATGGCCTTAGCCTGCCGTGCCTTTTCCCCAGACAGGGAAGACACGGTGACGGTACCGTCGTCGTTGATGTCCACCTTGGCTCCGGTTTGCTCGGTGATGGCCTTGATCTTCTTGCCGCCAGGGCCGATCACCATCCCGATCATTTCGGGGTCGATCTTGAAGGTGATCAACTGCGGCGCATACTTCGACATGGTGGCGCGGGGGGTATCGATGGTGGCCAGCATTTTCTCCAGGATGTGCAGGCGGGCGGGCTTGGCCTGGTTAATGGCTTCGGCGATCACCTTAATGGGTAGTCCGGTGATTTTCATGTCCATTTGCAGGGCGGTGATGCCGCTGTCGGTGCCCGCCACCTTAAAGTCCATGTCGCCCAGGAAGTCTTCGATGCCCTGGATGTCGGTGAGGATGCGCACTTCGTCGCCTTCCTTAATCAGGCCCATGGCGGCACCGCTGACGGGCTTGGTGATCGGTACCCCGGCATCCATTAGCGAGAGGGTAGAGCCGCAGACGGAACCCATGGAGGTGGAGCCGTTGGAGGACAGCACCTCAGACACCACCCGAATCACGTAGGGAAAATCTTCCTGGGGCGGCAGCACGGGCACCAGGGCCCGTTCGGCTAGGGCACCGTGGCCAATTTCCCGCCGACCAGGGGATCGCATGGGCCGAGTTTCACCCACGGAGTAGGGAGGGAAGTTGTAGTGGTGCAGGTAGCGCTTTTCCTCTTCGGGGTGGAGGTCGTCCATCATCTGGGCATCACCGGGGGTGCCGAGGGTAACGACGGACATCACCTGGGTCAGCCCCCGCTGGAACAGACCCGTCCCGTGGACGCGCTCTGGCAGCAGGCCCACCTGACAGTAGATGGGGCGCACCTCGTCCAGCTTGCGGCCATCTACCCGCACCTTCTCGTCGATAATTTGCTGACGCATCAGCTTTTTGGTGACAGATTTGTAGGTGTTGCCCAGGGCTTTGCTGTTTTCGGCCACCGCCAGCTTGACGGGATGATCGTCCTCAAGCGCGTCAATGGTGGTTACCAGTTCGGCCTTAATGGCGTCCAGCTTTTCGTCCCGCTCTGGTTTAGTGAGGCTAAACTGCTTGAGCACCTCTTTAATGGCGGCGCTGGTCTTTTCTTCGATGAAGGTGGATAGGGTGGGGTCGGTTTCTGGTTCCGACGCTTTGACGATTTCGATGCCCAGTTCCTTGATGAGGTCGAGCTGAGCCTGAATCAGGTCTTGTACCACCTCATAGCCAAAGTCGATGGCTTCGATCATGTCGGCTTCGGGCAGTTGGTTGGCCCCGGCTTCCACCATGATCACGCCGTCGGGAGAACCGGCCACGACCAGATCCAGGTCGCCGTTTTCCACTTCTTTGTAGGTGGGGTTGATCACAAAATCGTCGCCCACTAGGCCCACGCGCACCGCCGCCATCGGTCCATTGAAGGGAATTTTGGCCAGCAGCACCGCAACGGAAGCACCCGTCGCCGCCAGCACATCGGGGGGCACCTGCTCATCCATCGATAGGGTGGTGGCCACAATTTGAATGTCGTCCCGCAGCCAGTGGGGGAATAGAGGACGCATGGGGCGGTCGATCAAACGGCTAATCAGCGTGGCCCGCTCTGGCGGACGACCCTCCCGACGCAAAAAGCCTCCGGGGATGCGTCCGGCGGCGTAGAGACGTTCTTCGTAGTCCACCAACAGGGGCAAAAAGTCGATTCCTTCCCGTCCGGCAGCGCGGGTGGCCGTCACCAAAACGGCGGTCTCCCCCGACTGCACCAGCACCGCACCCCCAGCCTGGGGAGCCAACAGACCTACGCGCAGTTTAATGTCCCTGCCATCAAAGGATATTGATTTTTCAATTTCTTGCATTGACTTTCTTCGTCCTTCTCGCTATTTTTAGCGCCTTTGTACTTTCTTTTGCCTGATCCTAGCATCGATGGCCGTTTTGGCTCCTGACGTGGCCCCCCCGGAAGCCCAATTAAGGGAAAGACTTAAGGTTTGCTCAACAGACCGAGGCGTGAGAGGCGAGGGGGTTCCTATCCTTAGGTCGCTATCCTCAGGTTGCTGGATACAGGTCACTAGATACAGGCCGCTAGATAGAGGATTGCTGTGCAGGACGTATCCTGCTGAACAACGCCATTCACCCGTCACGCCGTTTCTTCACCGAGGACGTTTATGCAAAAAAGACTCTGGATCGTGGCCCTCACCCTGGGTGTTCCCCTCGTCATGTTAGCGACCACGTTTTTCTACATCAGTGGCCCCCGCTGGGCCGAGGCCGACTACGACAACACCATCACCTACGACTATCCCCCTGGCCCTGAAAATCCAGAAACCCTCACCGTTGCGACCTACAATGTGGGCTATCTGTCGGGCCTGACCAATCAGCAGGCGGTGGTGCGGGATCGGGCCTTGCTGGACGCCAACCAGGCCACGGCGATGGCCGCGTTACAAAGCCTGAATCTGGATGTGCTGGCCCTGCAAGAGGTCGATTTTGACGCCCATCGATCCTTTAATTTGAACCAGCAGTACGCCCTGTCCGATGCTTTGGCGTTGCCCTTTGCCGCCCTCGCCGTCAACTGGGATAAACGCTATGTGCCCTTTCCTTACTGGCCGCCCCAGACGCATTACAAAGCCGTTACCTCTGGGCAGGCGGTGCTGAGTCGCTATCCCATTCGCCGCAACCAGCGCATTGTGCTGGAGCGGGTACCCACCAATCCTTTTTATTACAACGCCCTCTATCTCGACCGGGTGGCCCAGGTGACGGAGATTGACCTGTCGGGACAGTCGCTGATGGTGATTAACGTTCACCTTGAAGCCTTTGATGGCCCCACCCGCCGCCGCCAAACCACCTTGGTGCGGCAACTGGCCGAACAGTACGCCGCAACCATGCCCGTGCTGCTGCTAGGAGACCTTAACAGCGACCTGGACCGATCCGAGGAGTCTGTTTCTGGGGAAGTACCTTCTATTCAAATTTTGCTAGATTCCCCTATTTTGGCCAGTGCAGTCCCAATTTCGGCCCAGTCCAAAACATTTCCTTCTGATCAGCCCCAGTACAGCCTAGACTATATCTTTTACACCCCGGACACCCTGGCGGTGCGTGACTGGCAGGTGGTCCAGTCCGCCGCCCAAGCCTCTGATCATTTGCCTGTGATGGCCATCCTAGAGCGGTTAGAGAACGCCACGCTTCCGGAATAGCGGCCTAGGATCATGAAGACTGCTCAAGTCCCCCTCTGATCCCATCGGAGCGCCTCAGGCCATGACCCATGCGTTTCTGCCTCACATTTCCCTGCGACAGCCGATGCGATGGTTGGGTTGTGGTTTGTTGGGGCTTGTCTTGATCGGATGCCGTGGCACGGTTGTCCCTCCAACGGATGACCCGACGGTGCTCCCCTCCGATCCATCAACCCAGACCTCAGCGTCCCCGGCAACGGCGGAAGCCATCGCCACCATTCGCGACATCGTGGCCCAACCCGTGTGGGTGCGGCCGGCCCAGGGAGAAGAAAGCGTCGCCCAGGTTGGCACCTCCCTAAGCTACGAAGACACCATTCGCACCGAGGATCCGGCATTAGTGGAGGTGGGCCTCGGCACCCTGGTGTTTCGTTTGGGGGGCAATGCCACCCTCACGTTGCGCCCCAACCAGCAGCTTCAGTTTGCGGCGGGCCAAATGCTGACCTGGGTGGAGGGCCCCCCCCCAGGCCCGGTGACGATTCAAACCCCCGTCGGTGTGGCGGGTATTCGCGGCACAACGGTCTTTGTCAATGTTGAGGAGGATCCCCAGGCCCCCGTCGAATTTTTTGCCTGGGAGGGAGAGGTCACCTTTCAGCCCACCGGAGCCGCTGATGTGGTGATGCTTCGTAATGGAGAGCAACTCTTCGTGCGCCCTGGGGAACGGGATGTGGCCGAGTTGCGACGGCGGGTGCGCCGCTTTAGGGCCGAGGAATTTCGCCAGCGCCTAGAGACCAGCTCCCTGATCAATGATTTTGACCGAGATTTGCCCACTCTGCCCCAAATTGAGGCGGTGAGGAGTCGCTTGGAGGGCGGCAGCGATGGAGGAAGGGTCGATAGGGAAAGGGTCGATAGGGGACTCGACGAGGAAAGGGGGACCAGGAGAAGGGAGAATAGGGAGCGAGAGTGAGCAATTCTGTGCTGCTGGAAGCGATGACGGTTGTGGGTTCTTGTCCGCTGTCCCCAGTCGCCTTTCTGGGGCAATCGCTATAGACTGCAAGGGTGTGTTGCTGCGAGTATGCCATGGTGTCTTCCTTCGCAACGGAGGCGGGTCGTACCCCAATTTTGTCGGCCCTAGAGCGATTGGTGGCGGTGGTTGCCGATCTGCGCCATCCCGAAATGGGTTGTCCGTGGGATTTAGAGCAAACCGCCGAGAGCCTGATTCCCTACGTGATTGAAGAAGCTTACGAGGTGGTAGACGCCATCCACAGTGGCGAGTCTGCCGCGATTGCAGAGGAATTGGGAGACTTGCTGTTGCAGGTTGTCCTCCAGGCCCAGGTGGCCAGTGACGCCGGGGATTTTGACCTAGCCACGGTGGCCAACGGCATTGCCGATAAGCTGATTCGCCGCCATCCCCATGTGTTTGGGGATGTGACGGTGGCCGATACCGACGAGGTACACCGCAACTGGGATCGCATCAAGGCCGAGGAGAAGGGAGTGCCCCACGATCCAGATCGCCTCTCGCCCAAACTGGCCAAATATAACCGTACCCTGCCGCCGCTGATGGCCGCCAGCAAGATTTCCACCAAGGCCGCTAAGGCCGGGTTTGAGTGGGACGATGTAGAGGGCGTCTGGGCAAAATTCCACGAAGAGCTAGAGGAATTTCACCAGGCCTTGGCCCATGAACCCAAGGAAAACCAAGAAGCCGAACTAGGGGATCTGCTGTTTACCCTGGTCAACATTGCCCGCTGGCATGGGCTGGATCCTTCGGCAGCGCTACACGGCACCAACCAGCGCTTTATTCGCCGCTTTGAGATGGTGGAAGCCGTCGCCGACAAGCCCCTCACCGACTACAGCCTGGAGGAATTGGAAGCCTTTTGGCAACGGGCCAAAGCTAAGCTGGCTAAGGAGTCCTAGGTTTTCGAGGGTTCTGGATGAAAAGGGGGAGCGGCGGTTGAGGCTGGGGCCTAGGGCCTCTTGTGTCCTATTGTTGCTGTGCTAGGGCGGTGGGGCAGTGAAGGGGCGTATCCTAGGGCTAGGTTTGCCCCGTCTGGGCTTTCTCTGCTGTTCTCGCCCCCGTTCCCATGAGCGTTATCTACGATCTAGAGCACATCACCACCTACCGCTATGCTAAGCCGGTAACCTTTGGCCCCCACCGCGCCATTTTTTTGCCGAGGGGCAGCTACGGCGGGCGAATTCTGAGCTACGGCCTAGACACCAATCTGCCCTCCCAGGTGCGGTGGATGATGGATACCCTTTCCAACAATGTGGCGGTGATTGAGGTACAGGCTCCGGGGGAAGCATTGACCGTGACCTACCGGGTGCGGGGAGAGCACTTTGGCTATCGGGCGGTGCAGGACTTTCCCCTCGACCCTAGGGCGGAGGAACTGCCTGTGCAGTACACGCCGGACGAATGGACGGATCTATCGGTGTTTATGCGGCCCCACGCCGAGGACTGGGATGGCCGCGTGGCGGATTGGACGCGGCGGTTTGTGATGGGCGACCAGGACGGCACCCTAGACGTGCTCAACCGCATGATGGATACCATCCACAGCACCCTAACCTATGAAGCCCGTGAAGCGGAGGGCACCCAAGCCCCTGGGGAAACCCTGCGCACGGGCATGGGCACCTGTCGCGACTATGCCTGGCTGATGATTGAGGCGCTGCGGCGGCTGGGGCTGGCCTGTCGGTTTGTCAGCGGCTATTTATACGATGCCGCCCTGGATGGAGGCGAGGTGGGCATGACTGGATCCGGGGCCACCCACGCTTGGCTTCAGGTCTACCTGCCCGGTGCGGGCTGGCGCAACTACGACCCCACCAATCGCATCACCGCTGGCTTTGAACTGGTGCCCGTGGCCATTGCCCGCCACCCTGCCCAAGTCATGCCCCTATCGGGTTCCTGGATGGGCGATGCCTCCGATTATCTGGGAATGTCGGTGCAGGTTGCCATTCGCAAACTGGCCGACCAAAGGGAATATCAAGCCTAGCGGTCTGTCTGCCGCCGCAACCATCAACGCTTTTCCTGTGGTCAGCACTGTAAGCCCCCTTGAGGCAGGATGAGTTGTCTCGATGGTCTAGGGTAAGACACCTTGCCTGACCCACAGAAATTGTATAAAAATCCACTTTCATAAACGATTCACGCTCCTAAGGACAGAACCACGGATGGGCCGTCACTACGCAGAATATCGATACCAGTCCAGATTCTGGGGATTCCTGGGATCCCGAGCTACGGGGCGACGACGATGGTCCTGGGTAGCGTTGGCGTTGCTGGTGGCGCTGCTGATGGGGGGCGTCCATGCCGTGCCGGGGGGGGCCAATAGCCTGGTCACCCAGCCTCCCGTTACCCAGACTCAAGTGGCCCAAGCGGCGGTGACGAGTGAGACGGCTCCTGCCCCAGCAGCAACTAGCCCGCCGGATACCTCCGTCGGCCAGTCGGGTAGCCGTGTTGTGGGCAATGCCATCGATGGCTATCCGGTGGTGCTGGATGGCAAGGAGTTGTTTCGTGTCAAGGTGGGCATTGAGGGGGTTTCCGCCGAGGAACGGGCTGCTATCCTCACCCAGCGAATTCAGGCCGTTGTGGCTGATTCCAGCATTACCCCCGACCAAATTCGGGCGGAAACAGGCGAAACCTACAGCGTCGTTTTTGCGGGAGACAAGGTACTGTTTACCGTTCGCCCAGAGGACGAAGCCATCTACGGTCGGCCCCACCCAGAGATGGCGGCCATGGCCGTGGACTGGATTCAGCAGGGGCTCGTCACCTATCGCGAAGCTCGCACCCTACGACGGCTGGCCACCAACTTAGCTGCCATCGTGGTCAGTACCTTGTTGCTGGTGTTGTTTTTGCGCGGCCTATTTTTCCTTTGCTCTAGGCTGTTCAGCCGCATTCAGAGGCAGCGGGAAAACGGTACCCTGGCCCTGCGAATCCGGTCGATTCACCTGTTGGGGGCTGGGGCCACCAGCTACCTGCTCCAGAGCATCATTCAACTGACGCGGATGGGGCTGTTGCTGTTTGCCCTCTACCTCTACGTGCCCTTTGTGCTCAGCCAGTTTCCGGCCACTGAAGCGATTGGGGACAGTCTGCTGCGGGACATTGCAGATCGCCTGAACGCTCTGGCCCAGAGTTTTGTGGCCTACCTGCCCAACCTGATGATGCTATGCATTTTGGCCCTCATCACCTACTACGTGATTGAGTTTGCCAAGCAGGTGATTCTCGAACTGGGGCGGCAGGATGTCTATCCCTGGTTCTACCCGGAATGGGTGCAGCCCACCATCCGCCTTGCCACGTTTTTCATTGTGGCCATCGCCTTCGTCATTGCTGGGCCGTTTCTGCCGGGGTTTGGGTCTCCGGCCTTCCAGGGAGTATCGCTGTTTGTGGGGGCCTTGCTGACATTAGGATCCTCCTCCGCCGTAGCTAACGCCCTAGCCGGAATCATCTTGATCTACACCCGCGCTTTCCGACTGGGCGACTTCATCCGCATCGACAACATCATGGGCGACGTGCAGGACAAGTCCCTGTTTGTCACCCGTGTGCTCACCCCCAGACAGGAAATCGTCACTATCCCCAACGCCTCAGTCCTCAACAGCAACGTCACCAACTTCAGCTCCATCTGCCGCGAAGCCGGGGGGTATCTGGTGCTCCAAACCACCGTCACCCTCGGCTACGATGTGCCCTGGCGCAAAATCCACGAGGTGCTGATCGAAGCCGCCCTTGCCACCCCCAACATCCAAGCCACCCCTGCCCCCTTCGTCCTGCAAACCAGCCTGAACGACTTCCACGTCAGCTACACGCTTAGCGCCTACACCGCTGCCCCCAACCAAATGCCCCTAATTTACTCAGAACTGCACCAAAATATCCAAGACTACTGCAACGCCGCCGATATCGAAATTCTCTCCCCCGGCTACACCGCCCTACGAGACGGCAACCATTCCACCATGCCCGCCGACTATCTTCCAGAGGATTACACCGCCCCTGCTTTTGGGGTGAAACAGCGCTAGGTTGTCTTAAACCACCTTTCCCCGATTGATAGCGAACGGACGATGCTGCTGGGACTCCTACCCAAGCGCTACCCTAGCGGTTCCCGATAGCGTGAGATGCACCCTGGCTGGGTTCTAGATCCCCCAGTCCCTAGCGGTCTGCCTTTCACTCTGTACCCCCCTTAGTAAGGGGGGCAGGGGGGATTATCACCAGGCACTTCACCCCAGCGAAATCCGCCCTAGGTTGGCTGACAGGCTAGGACAAGGGCTGCGGCTAGGGCTACCATGGGCCAAGGTTGCCGTTCGCTAGGAGGCCCCAGGGTGAACACCCCGCCCATACTCAACTCAAACCTGTCCCCATCTCATCCGCCGGAGCTACGAGATAGAAAACCCCTATCGCGGCTGGATTTGGGCCTGATGCTGGGGCTGCTGCTGCTGGGCAGTGGGCTGCGGCTGCTGTGGGCCACCGATATGGAGTGGAAGGCCGACGAAATTTGGATGTATGACACCGCCCGCCAGGTGGCCGATGGCGATCTGCCCTGGCCCTGGCTGGGTATGACTAGCAGCACCGGGCTACAAAATCCGGGGCTGAGCGTGTGGCTCTTTATTCTGTTGGCCTACGTGGCGGAAACTCCTGTGGCCATGGTGCGATGGGTGCAGGGCATTAACATTGCCGTGCTGTGGGGCCTGTTTGGCTTCTTCTACTGGCATTGGCCCCAGGAACGCCAAAGCTGGCTGTGGGGCATTGCCCTGGCGGCGGTGTCTCCCCTAGCGATTTTGTTTTCCCGCAAGCTGTGGACCATTGACCTGCTACCGATGTTTTGTGCCCTGATCCTGATTGCCCACTATTATCGCCATCGCCGCTGGTGGGCCTTTGGCTGGGGCCTGGTGGGGGCGCTGGTGGGGCAACTGCACATGAGCGGCTTTTTCCTAGCCACCGCCCTGTTTCTGTGGACGGTCTACCACGACCATCGGCAGCACACCCTGGCCCAAACTCGATGGATCAGTTGGGCGGCGGGGACGATCTTGGGATTACTACCCTTCGCGCCCTGGATTGTCTATGCCGCCAGTACCGACAACCAAGCTGCCCGATCCTGGGTGGGGCTGCTGGTGCCCAAGTATTTTGCCCATTGGTTCACCACCGCCTTAGGGGTAAACATGAGCTACTCCCTAGGCCGCTACTTCTGGTCAGACTTTCTACCCCAGCCGATTCTGGGAGGGCACCCCACCTATCTCATCGCCCTGGTGCATGGGGTTCTGATCCTGCTGGGTCTGTGGTATGGCCTGCGCTGGATTCGATCCATGCCCCGCCCTATTCGCACCCTGCGTATCCCCGTTGCCCAGCCCCTTGGCTTCTACGGCCAAGCCTATGGCTGGATGACGGGCCTTATCTTCACCCTCTTTGCCCTAAATATCCCTGTTCACTACGTCTTTATTGGGTTTCCGATGATGTACGTCTGGCTGGCGTCCATCTTGGCCCCCCACCGACGGCCCTGGTTCCTGCTGTTGGCGGGTCAGGTGGTCATTTCCATCGCCTTTTTGGTCTTTATCCACACCACTGGGGGCTTTGCCGATGCAGATTATGGCGTTGTCTATCGCCTGCAAATGCCTAACCCGTAGGGTTCATTCGCAAAGCGACGTACCCTACGGGTTGGAGATTGGCATGGGAGTGGTGTCGTGCCCTAATGGCGCTTGAACCGGATGCCGAGGAAGAGATCGTAGAGGAAGCTGAAGAAGTCCTTCACCTGCAACAGCCCTAGGGATTGGGGAGAACCTTTCTCATCCAGCAGGGGCCGCATCACTTCGTAGGTGGGCTTGTACTTGTACCAGGGCACCGAGGGCCACAGGTGATGTACCAGGTGGTAATTCTGGCCCATGATCAGCACATTCAGCACCGCACCGGGGTAGACGCGGGCGTTTTTCCAGCGGTCACGTTCCTCGAAGGGGCGGTGGGGCAGGTAGTCGAAGAACAGCCCTAGGGCAATGCCGACGACTAGGGCCGGAGAAAACCAGAAGTTAAAAATGTAGCCGAGGAAGTCGAACCTCCAGGCGGCAAACACCAGCAGCACCACCGCCAAGCGGCCCAGGAACCACTCCAGCAGCTCCCCGTTGCGCCAGAGTTGACGCTTGAAGAAATAGATTTCGTGGTAGAAGAAGCGGGCCGCAATCAGCCACAGTGGCCCGCCAGTGGAGACGAAGTGATCGGGGTCGTTTTCCGGGTCGTTGACGTGGGCGTGGTGTTGCAGATGCACACGGGTGAACACCGGAAAGGAAAAGCCCAAAATTAAGGCGCTGCCATGGCCCAGCACCGCATTGACCGTGCGATTGCGGTGGGCAGAATTATGAGAGGCATCGTGGATGACCGTCCCCGACAGGTGCAGGGACAGCACATTCATCAAAAATACACACCAACTCGGCCAGTCCCAGAGAAAGTAGCCCACCGTGGATACGGTAATTAAGCCTACGGAGGCCAAAAACATCAGGGCATTAGGACTTAGGCCACCCTCGGTCTTCAGCAACTCAGGGGGCACCGTTTTGCGTATCGTCAGGGGCTCAGCTGCCGCCGACATGTCGTATCGCTCCTACACCAGTATCCTCGGTAGTATACGTTACGATGCCGCGTTAATAAAGTTTTGTGACGGAGGATTCAGGGAAGATCTCGGCCACAGGCCAAGGTGGGGCCTAGGCGGAGGTTCTAGGACGGGTTTTCCGGAAAAGGGCTTTTTCCTCGGCGATTCTGGTGACGACTCCCCCGGAAGACAGGACGCTTCGAACGAATCGACCCCGCTGCACTAAAGTCATGGGCTGGCCTCGGTGTTTGCGCTCAGATTTGCTTTAGAGTGACAAAATCCCGACTTTTGTGTAGAGGTTGTCTGCTGGGCATCTGAACAGGGCTTGGCCCTGGATTAGCCGATTGGCCCTGGCTTCTGGTTCCCTCTGGGTTGTCGTTCAAGTCATGTTAGAGAGTTCACCTATGTCGCTGAGTACCAATCGCCGCCGCACCAAAATTGTTGCTACCATCGGCCCCGCAACCCAGAATGCTGACGTGCTCCGTGCCCTAATTGAAGCGGGGGCCACCACCCTGCGGCTCAATTTCTCCCACGGCAGCCACGAAGATCACCAGCGCAGCATCCGCCTCATTCGCCAGATTTCCTTTGAGCTGAATCAGCCCGTGGGCATTTTGCAGGATTTGCAGGGGCCGAAGATTCGCCTGGGCAAGTTCGAGCAGGGGGCGATTCAGTTGGCCAAGGGCGATTCCTTTGTGTTGACAAGTGAGCCGATTTTGGGCACCCAAGAACGGGCCTGCGTCACCTACGACAAACTGGCGGAGGAAGTGCCGGTGGGCTCCACCATTTTGCTGGACGATGGCAAGGTGGAAATGAAGGTGGAATCGGTGGACTGGGAGGCCCAGGAACTCCACTGTCGGGTGGTGGTCGGTGGGCTGCTGTCCAACAATAAAGGGGTGAATTTTCCAGGGGTATATCTCTCGATTAAAGCGCTGACTGACAAGGATCGCGAAGACCTGATGTTTGGCCTCAACCAGGGGGTGGATTGGGTGGCCCTCAGCTTTGTGCGCAACCCCCAGGACGTGCTGGAAATTAAGGAGATCATTGCCAAGTCGGGCAAGGCTGTACCGGTGATCGTCAAGATTGAAAAGCACGAAGCCATTGAACAGATGGAGGCAATTCTGTCTTTGTCTGACGGGGTGATGGTGGCACGGGGCGACCTAGGGGTGGAACTGCCCGCCGAGGAGGTACCGATTCTGCAAAAGCGCCTGATCTTAACCGCCAACGCCCTGGGGATCCCGGTGATTACCGCCACCCAAATGCTGGACAGCATGGTTTCCAACCCGCGCCCCACCCGTGCCGAGGTATCGGACGTGGCCAACGCTATTTTGGATGGCACCGATGCGGTGATGCTCTCCAACGAAACGGCGGTGGGTAAGTTCCCTGTCGAGGCGGTGGCCACCATGGCACGGGTGGCGGTGCGCACTGAGCAGGAGGGGCTAGAGCGGCGCGACCTAGAAAACAGCGGAGCCTACTCCATCCCTAACGCCATCAGCCAGGCTGTGGGGCGGATTGCCTCCCAGCTCAATGCGGCGGCCATTATGACCCTGACCAAAAGCGGCGCTACGGCCCGCAATGTGTCGAAATATCGACCCCAAACGCCGATTTTGGCGATCACGCCCCATGTGAATGTGGCCCGTCAACTGCAACTGGTGTGGGGGGTGCGGCCTCTGCTGGTGCTCGATTTGCCCTCCACCACCCAAACCTTTCAAGCTGCCATGGGGGTAGCCCAAGAGAAGCACCTGCTGAAGGAT
>CAZWNR010000021.1:0-16113 GCA_964635665.1 uncultured bacterium
GCCGTTCTAAGTGTTCCTGAAGGTCACGGGGGGAGTGCCCAAAGCCCTTAGCCGCTTCACCGAGGGGAATCCACTGTTGCTCTAGGAGGTGGCGCAACTGCCGATCTGACATCTCCTGGATTTGGGTTAACAGGTGGTTGGCCAGCAGCCAGCAGGCTTTGGCGTCAGCAAGGGCGCGGTGGGATTGGCCCACCTCAAAGCCAAAGTGCTGCACCAACTGGGGCAGGCTACGGGAGGGCAAATCCGCCAGCAGCAGCCGCGATAAAATTACTGTGCAAAATTGTTGAGCGTCGGGACGGCTGAAGCGGTGGTTCATGCGGCGGTATTCCGCCTGGAGGAAGCCGTAGTCAAACGCTAGGTTATGCCCCGTCAGCACCCCCTGGCTGAGCGGTGAGATTAGGTCAGGCCAGAGATCGTGGGGAAGTACGCCTGACTCTACCATGGCGGTGGTAATGCCCGTGAGCCGGGTAATTTGGGCCGGAACGCGTACCTGGGGGTTGACCAAAAAACTGTCTTCATAGGTCACACCCTCGGTGAGAGAACCCTGAAGAATGCCAATTTCAATGACCCGCGAGGTGGGCGGCTTGGGGCCAGTGGTTTCCACATCAATAACCGTTAGGGTGGCCTGGGCAAGCTGGCGATAGTAGGCAATCAGGTGATCCGTCCACAGTGACGACTGGGCCGATCCCCCAACGGAAACTGGAATCATGGCGTGTGTTGCGTAGGGCTTTCCTCCAAAGTGCCACAAAAATGCAAAAGTCGGTGGCAGACAGGAAAAACCCCCAGGCCAGCCTAACAAAGCCCAGGGGCAGATGAGTCCTCAACGAGCATTCTTGGCAAGGGAGAGCTAGACTTCGCTGCCCTGGGGTTTCACCATCTGGGAAAACCGCTCCTTGGCAATCAACCACAGGAAGGGAAAGTCATCGAGCAGATAGCGCTTCCATAGGCGCTTGGGTTCCGAGGCCAGCCGATAGAGCCACTCCAGCCCAAGCTTGCTGATCAGTTCGGGGGCACGGGGCTTGTTACCGGCCTCAAAGTCGATGGAGGCCCCCACCGCCATAAAGATGTCAATGGACGGCAGCTGATCCTTATATTTAGCAATCCACTTTTCCTGCTTGGGCGCACCCACCCCTACCACCAGCACGTTGGCTGGAGATTGGCGGATCATGTCTAGAATGCGTTGGCACTCATCCTCATTTTTCTCGAAGCCAAAGGAAGGGGAGTGGGCTTGCACAATAATCTCTCGACCGATGCGAGCGTTGATACGCTCCTGGGCCTTGGCGGCAACCCCCTCAGCCCCACCGAGCAGAAAGATTTTGATCTGGTCGTTGTGGCGGTGGTGATCGCAGAACATGGGGAAGAGATCCGACCCGGAGATCTTGGCCTTAATGGGCCGCCCCAAAAACTTGGAGGCCAGCAGCAGCACTTGGCTGTCGCACACTCGAAAGTCGGCCTTGTGGTAGGCGGCTACGAAGTCGGGATCCTTCTGAAGCTTCATCAGGTGATCGACGTTGGGGGTAAACACCACACCCTGCGTAAGCTGCTGCAAAAAGTCACTGACGGAAATATTGTCGATGGGAATACTGAGAATCTCAACCCGATGGCGCAGATACTCACTCTGTTGCTTCTGAATTTCACGGGCCGTCGATTCTAGGGCCGCCCGTCGAAACTTGCGATAGAGTTGTTGCACCTCTTCGGCAGAAACCCGCTGGGGAGAGACCTCGCCCACCGTTCCCACTGCGCCAATCTCCACTGCATCTAGCTGAGACTCGGCGAAGTTCACCTCAGATTCGGATAATGGCTGAACAGACCGTGGCTCCATGGCGAATCCCTGACTCTTGGTAAAGGTGTAGATGGTCGGATCCCCCCAGTCTGCTCAGTGATAGGTCATGGGAGGAACTTCAATCGGTATCCTGATCGTCTTGACCTTCAAGGCAACCGGGAACTTTTTGCACACTCGTAGCTTCAACCTACATTTAGGGAAACGAGGTTGTTTTTGTGTGTGGACTGATCTTAGGTTCCTTGCCCCGCACTCCCCCAGAAAATACGGAGGCTTTATTAAAGCTGAACAATGTTGTAAAGCTTACTTGAGGTGGCCAATGGGGAACTGCGGAAGAGGTGCTATTTCATCGGCCCATCGCCAAAGTGGCTAGGCAAAAAGCCGTATATTTTCGTAATGTTCCCCGTTGTTTCCCGTATCATACAGACAGCTCAAGGGAGGGACGGCCTCTACGTAGTCTTGGGTAACGGTGGCCCTAGCAAGGCGTTTAGCCCGCTGCCTGGTGGGCCTATGGGCCATGGGTTCCGCAGGGAGTCATTCGGGAAGGCCAGGCGATGACGGGGCTGCCTGACCTGGCTCCCTTAGCTAGGGGCCGGCAGAGCTCCCAAGTCTAGGGATATTGCTGTTCTTGCTTCGCACTGCGGAAATTCAGGTGTAGGCTTTAGAGGCTTACCCACCACCGATAAAGATGGCTGGGACTAAAATGTCCTGACCGTCAGCCCGTGAATCAACCTTATATACTTTTTCTTTAATCGTGAGTGTCGCTATGGTAATGCCGCTCGTTGCAATACTGCTCTGGGTCGGAGTGGTTATCCTTTTGGTGCCCTGCGCCATGCTGTTCCTAGAGGCGTTCGCGGCGGTGAGCTTTCCGGCCCAGCAGTGGCCCTCTCCCCTGGGGCATCCTGGTTCTATCGCTGTGATTGTGCCCGCCCATAACGAGGAAACCGTGCTGCGGAAGACCCTGGAAGGCTTGCAGTCGCAGTTGCGCCCCCAGGACAACATTCTGGTCGTGGCTGACAACTGCACGGATAACACCGCCCAGGTCGCTCAATCCGTTGGGGCTACGGTGATCGAACGCAGCGATGCCCTCCGTCGTGGCAAGGGCTATGCCCTAGCCTACGGCCTGCAATCGCTCCAGACGAGTCCGCCGGATATTGTGGTGTTTATGGACGCTGACTGCGATCTTCAACCCCATGGTCTGTTAGCCCTAGCGGACTACGCACAATCGACCGGACGCCCGGTTCAGGCCAACTATTTAATCGAACAATCGGCCCAGGGTAGCCTAAAGTCAAAGGTTTCGGCCTTTGCCATCAAGGTCAAGAACTTTGTCCGCCCCTTAGGGTTAACGCGTTTGGGTGCCCCCTGCCTGCTGACGGGTACCGGGATTGCCCTACCCTGGTCGGTCGCTACGGCGGTGAATGTCGCCAGTGGGCACATTGCGGAGGATATGAAGTGGGGGCTGGATCTGGCGGTGGCGGGCTATCCCCCCACGTTTTTGCCAGGGGTACAGGTCACCAGTCGGCTACCCAGCGACGACCAGGCCGCCAAGACCCAGCGCACCCGCTGGGAACATGGCCATCTGCAAATTATGAAGGAATACCTGCCTAGGTTAGGGGGCCAAAGCCTACGCCAGGGCCGTGGGGATTTGTTGGCCCTAGGGCTAGAGATCTCGATTTTGCCGCTGTCTCTGTTGGTGATGGTGTGGGGAGGGCTGGCGGGGGCTAGCCTACTGTTCGCCCTGGTGAGTCAGGGGTGGTGGCCCTTCTTCGGAGCCTTGATCACGGGAATTTTCCTGTTTGGGGCGGTGCTCTTAGCCTGGGCAAAGTTTGGCCAAGGGGATATCAGCCTACGCCAGTTGCTCACCATTCCGCTGTATGTCCTCTGGAAAATTCCCCTGTACCTGGCGTTTTTAGTGCGTCCTGAAAAGCAGTGGATTCGTACCGAGCGGGATGAGTAGGGGAGGGGATCGCAGGGGGAATGCACCTGATAAGGTAGTAATCGAGACAAGGTTTCGTTTGCTCCCTCGCCCTTGGTCACCCTATGACGACTCTAGCCCGCGATGTTCAGATCTATCCCATTGCGGCGGGCACCACGGTGTTGCGCTGCCGCAGTTGGAACCGTCTACGCTTTGAAATTGAGTATGCCCTAGAGCGGGGGACGACCGCCAACAGCTATCTCATTCAGGGGGATCGCACGGCCCTGGTTGATCCACCCGGGGAATCCTTCAACCAGATGTTCCTGACGGCGCTGGAGCAGCACATTAACCTGTACCAGGTGAATTTCATTGTGCTGGGGCACATTAACCCTAACCGGGTAGAAACCCTAAAAATTCTGCTCCAGCGGCTCCCAGAGGTGACCGTAGTATGCTCGAACCCCGCTGCCCTCGCCCTGAAGGATTTGCTGCCGGAGTCCTCGCCTAGGGTACGGGTCATCCGGAGTGGTGACGATCAGTTAGACCTAGGCCAGGGGCACTGCCTTCAGTTTGTGCCCGTTCCCACCCCCCGCTATCCCGGTGGTATGGCCACCTTCGATCCCTACTCCAACATTCTCTATACCGATAAGTTTTTTGGGGCGCATCGCTGCGGCGAAAATGTCTTTGACTTGGGCTGGAATGATCTGCTAGAAGATCGGCGCTACTACTTCGACTGCCTCTTTGCCTCCAGCGTGCGCCAGGTAACGGCAGCGCTAGATCGCATGGAGGCGTTTTCGTTTAATGTCCTAGCTCCGGGCCATGGCCCCGTGGTGCAGTATAGCGCCAAGGAATTGTTTCACAGCTATCGGCAGTGGAGTCAGGCCCAAACCTCCCAGGATCTCTCGGTGGCGCTGATCTATGCCTCGGCCTACGGCAACACCGCTACCGTGGCCCAGGCCCTAGCACGGGGCATCACCAAGTCTGGAGTGGCGGTGGAGGCCATCAACGCGGAACAGGCCGACCCCGCCGACATCAAAGCGGCGGTAGAAAAATCGGCAGGCTTCTTAATGGGATCCCCGACCCTAGGCGGTCACATGCCCACGCCTATGCAAACGGCCCTAGGGATCGTGCTGGCTTCGGCCTCCAAGACCCAACTGGCCGGGGTGTTTGGATCCTTTGGCTGGAGTGGTGAAGCCATCGATATGTTGGAAAGTAAGCTGAAGGATGGCGGCTACTCCCTGGGGTTTGAGCCGATTCGGGTGAAGTTCAAACCCACCGATGTTACCCTCAAGTTCTGCGAAGAGGTGGGCACCGACTTTGCCCAGGCCCTCAAAAAAGCTAAACGGGCCAAGCAGCCCCGCACCCCAGCCTCTTCGGTGGAGCAGGCGGTGGGGCGACTAGTGGGTTCCCTCTGCATTGTCACTGCCCGCCAGGGGGAGATCTCCAGCGCCATGTTGGCCTCTTGGGTGTCCCAGGCCTCCTTCACCCCCCCAGGGTTTACGGTGGCGGTGGCCAAGGATCGGGCCATTGAAACCCTAATGTACCCCGGCAACCCCTTTGTGCTGAACATTTTGGCCGAGGGCAAACACCTGGGGCCGATGAAGCATTTTCTTAAACCCTTTGCCCCTGGCGAAGATCGCTTTGCGGGCGTTGAGGCCGAACCCGCCGAAAACGGTGCCCCTATTTTGCAAGATGCCATTGCTTACCTCGAATGCACCGTGGCCGAACGGATGGAATGCGGCGACCACTGGCTGGTCTATGCCACCGTCCAGGCTGGACGGGTGCTGGATACAGAAGCCAAAACCGCCGTTCACTACCGCCAAACGGGGACGCACTACTAATCCCAACGTTTGCTTAATCCCAATCTTGGCCTGACTCTCCCCAGTTTTTCCGTTCCACATCCCATGCCCCCGATGGCCAAACGACAGGTTGTAGGGCGCATTCGCGGATATGCCCCGTCCGGTAACACCCTAGTCGACGGGATGAGCCGCAACGCACCACCAGGAAATCGAGGATATAGTCATTCCAATTCAGGCTGAGACACTGAAAGCATGACTCTAGTGGGCTTTTAGTGTCTAGCTTGTTTCATTCGTATGGGGAACAACTATAACCAGGCAGGATTGAGGATCAGACCATTGTCGTTTCCAAGGGAGACTGGGTGGCGGACTGGTTTTCCGGTCGTCGTTGTTCTACCTCACCGTGGTCTTTCAGCAGTTTGGCGAGGCGACGGCGCATGATGATGCCGGGGCGATCCGAGGCCATGTGCTGCTCTTCGGACAGGGAGAGGGGGGCGTCGTAGTCGGTGCCCTCTAAAATCACCCGATCCTCCGAGGTAACTTGGCGATCAAAAGCGATAATGTCGGCGGCTTTGGCTTCGGCTTCGGTGTCGTTGCGCAGGCAGAACTGCACCACCTGGGAATGTTGGTCGTCAATGGGCGTATAGGCGGTGAAAATCAGGTGGATCAGGCCGTTGGGGTACTCGATATGTAGGGTGCGGGCAAAGGGCATATACCAGGTGCGGGTGTTGGTGCGGATGGTCTTTTCCCCCTCAATGCCCAGGTTTTTCTTTTGTAGGTCGGGGTTGAGTACCTCCAGCCAATGCCGCATCACAAAGCCGAAGTCGGTTTCGGTCACCTCATCAATCGGCGGTGGCTGGGGGTTGGCCATGTCGCCCCAGGAACTGGCATGGACAAAGTGGCCGTGGGCACTATCAAAGGAATTTTCAATCGCCCGCAGGCCACCCACTTTCCAGGGTTCGTAGAATTCGTGGATGAACCGAAAGGTGGGGTCAGCGAACTGGGGAATCTCAGGAATCGGTTGCAGTGGATGCTCGTCTAGACACACCCACACATAGCCGTAGCGTTCTTGACACAGGTAGGACGGCACCTGATAGGTCTTGGGAATGGCGGCACCGGGATCAATCTGGGGCACGGTGGTACAGGTGCCCGTTGCATCGTATTCCCAGCCGTGGTAAGGGCAGCGCACGCAGCCGTTTTTCACCATCCCCTTAGACAACTGGGCCGAACGGTGACAGCAGCGATCCGCTAGGGCCGCAGGCTTCCCTTCCCCATCCAGCCATAGCACCAAGGGCTGCCCCATTAGGGTAAAGGACTGGGGGCCGTTGATCAGGTTATCTAAGGGAATGACGGGATACCAGAAGCGACGCAGGACGGGTTGTTGGGTGGTGAGCATGGAATGTGGAGGAGTCTTATGGAGGGGGAAATGATCCTGAGGGCAAGGTAGCGATGGCAAGGGTCATGCTTCCGTATGTTGGAATACACTTTTGCTGCCTTCCGTGGTTGAGATTGATGTGGCAACCGGGGTTGAGCCGAGCCCCATCCCCCCGCTGTCAAGACGAGCCGCCGCCGGAGCATGGGGCTTGGCAGGGTCGCCAACGAGCTTGATATCCTCAGCCTTAAAGGGTCTCTAAGACCAGCGATGACCATCAATCCTCTGGGGCACCGTAGGGTTGAGGAGGCAGGCCCTTCGCCCCATGGAAACCAGAAAGATCGTAGCCGACGAATCCGCAGAGTGTTCTCCAGAAGCCCACGTTCCGGGGCTAGGTCATTTTGGTTTGGGGATGGGGCTTGCGAATTAAAAAAGGTCTAAATTCGGTTGCGCCTCGCTGGGATCAAGGCCCTGCTAGCGATTTGACGGTTCTGATGACAAAACTGCCGTTGACCAATTTGGAATAAATTCCAAGGTTTATTCAGATTATCTGTAATTGGAGACACACTACAAAAAGGTCTATAAAACCTTAGGGATCGCGAGATTTATTCTATGGATTCATCAATAACAGGTTTGCTGGCAGACCGCGTCAATCTATTCCTCCTCGAAGGACGAAGAAAGATGGTTCAAAAATGACGATTGATCAAGTCATTATGCTCTGGCGATGCCACTTAATTAATCTCCTCAGATACCACTCTTACTGAGAAAGCTGGCCTCAGTTCCCCTCCCCCAAATCCTGCCTTAGAAGGCATCCCGAAATATTCCGTTACATTTTTAAGAGCCCTGTACATCAAGACTTTAGAATTGGCTAGCTATTAAAAATTTATCTGACGACGCATTGATTAAAATAACTTTACATTACGACATCACGCTCTCATAATCGCCACTAGAATAAAATTCTTTCAGCGGTTATTGTCCAAGGGTTTTGGGTACTTTAAGTCTAGGCTTATCCTCCTCATTCTTTGGGGTGGCGCAACGATGTCCTAGGGAAAGTTTTTGGGATCGCAGAAGCCGTTAATTGAGCCTTTTAATGAAGCATTTACAAAGGTCGATGCGCTTCGTCTTAAAAGCCGCTACCATGAAATCACTTAAGTCGATTTAATAAATTGATTCGCACCCATCGCCGATCCATATCATGCTCGCGGATAGGGATTCCCCCTCCTAAAGGCTGTGACATCCTCCTCGCTTCCCGTAGCGAAAAGTAAAGATCCCCTTGATCAACGCTTTAGTCTTTGCCCCTTAACCGCTAGCTAAGGTATTGCACTTTATCCTTTTCACCCAAGACAGCCATGGCGTTAGGGGCGGACAACGTTCCATCCCAGCGTTCCGTGGATAGACCGTCACCATGTAGTTAGGGGCCAACCATGACCAGACCATCGACTCAGACTTCCCAGGATTCCAGTCCTCGTTTCGACATCCTTCCCCAGTCTGCGGAAGCCATCGCCTATCCCGCACCGCCGCTGCAACCCAGTTACAGTGAGCCATCGGAGCAGCTTAAACAGGCGCTTTTCAGCAATCTCTACTGTGAGCAGGGCAAGGATGAGCAGTTTGCTAATGCCCACGACTATTACATGGCCCTGGCCCATAGCGTGCGCAACGAGCTGATGAAGAAGCGCATCCGCACCGCCAAAACCTACGCCCAAGCCAAGGCCAAGGCGGTGTATTACCTGTCGGCGGAATTCCTGATGGGGCGACACCTAGGCAATGGGCTCATCAACCTGGGTCTGCACGAAACCATGCGCCACACCCTGGCGGATATGGGCCTGGATTTAGATGAGCTGCTGGAGCGGGAGGCGGAACCGGGCCTGGGCAATGGTGGCCTAGGACGCCTAGCGGCCTGCTTTATGGACTCCCTCACCACCCTGAACCTGCCCGCCATTGGCTACGGCATTCGCTACGAGTTTGGCATTTTCACCCAGGTGCTCCACAACGGCTACCAGCACGAACAGCCCGATAAGTGGCTCAGCTTTGGCAACCCCTGGGAGATAGCCCGCCCTGATTACCAAGTAGAGGTCAAATTCGGCGGCTACACCGAGGTCTACAAAGACACCGACAACGACTACCGGGTGCGCTGGATGCCTGGGCAAACGGTGATTGGCATTCCCCACGACACCCCGGTTCCCGGCTACGGCACCGAGAACGTCAACCTTCTGCGGCTGTGGAAGGCAGAGGCTGGCAGCGCCTTTGACCTCCATGCCTTCAACGCCGGAGATTACTTTGGGGCTGTGGCCGACAAAATGATCTCCGAAAACATCACAAAAGTGCTCTACCCCAACGACGAAACCCGTCAAGGCAAAGAGCTAAGGCTACAGCAGCAGTATTTCTTCGTGGCCTGCTCGTTGCAAGATATCATTCGCCTGCACCTGCGGGATCATGGCCATCTGGAAACCCTGGCCGACTTTGCCGCCATTCAGCTCAACGACACTCACCCGGCCATTGGCGTCGCCGAACTGATGCGGATTCTGCTGGATGAGCACCACTTTGACTGGGATCAAGCCTGGACGATTACCCAGGGCTGCTTTGGCTACACCAACCACACCCTCATGCCCGAGGCCCTGGAATGCTGGTCGGTGGATTTATTTGGGCGCTTGCTGCCCCGCCACCTAGAGCTCATCTACGAAATCAACCACCGCTTCCTCAGCCAGGTGAAGCTGCGCTATCCCCAGGATCCTGAACGGCTAGAACGACTGTCGCTCATTGCTGAAACCCCCGAACGCAAGGTACGCATGGCCAACCTTGCCTGCGTGGGTAGCCACGCCATCAACGGGGTCGCCGCCCTGCATACGGAACTGCTGAAGCAGGACGTGCTACACGATTTCTACGATCTCTGGCCCGACAAGTTCACTAACAAAACCAACGGTATCACTCCCCGTCGCTGGCTGTTGCAGTGCAATCCGCGTCTGTCCCAGTTGATCACCGAAACCATCGGCGAGAGCTGGATTACGAACCTCGACGACCTGCGCCAACTAGAATCCCACCTGGCCGACCCCACCTTCCAACAGGCGTGGCATTCCATCAAACAGGCCAACAAGTGGGATCTGGCCCACATCATCCACAGCCGTCTTGGTATTGAGATCAACCCCGACTCTATGTTCGATGTGCAAATCAAGCGCATCCACGAGTACAAGCGGCAGTTGCTCAACGTGCTCCACGTGATCACCCTGTACCACCGGATTCTGCAACACCCCGACCAGCCCGTGGTGCCCCGCACGGTGATCTTTGGCGGCAAGGCGGCTCCGGGCTATGCCATGGCCAAACTGGTGGTGAAACTCATCACCGCTGTCGCCGATGTGGTCAACGCCGATCCCATCGTGGCCGGACGGTTGAAGGTAGTCTTCCTGCCCAACTACAACGTCTCCCTGGCCCAGCGCATCTTCCCCGCCTCCGACCTGTCAGAGCAAATTTCCACCGCTGGCACCGAAGCCTCGGGTACCGGAAACATGAAGTTTGCCCTCAACGGTGCCCTCACCATTGGCACGTTGGATGGGGCCAACATCGAAATCCGCGAAGAAGTGGGAGCCGACAACTTCTTCCTGTTTGGGCTTACCACCGAACAGGTCGCCGCATGCAAAGCCGTGGGTCACAACCCCTGGTTCTACTACGACACCAACCCCGAACTGAAGCGTGTCCTGGATAGCATTGCCAGCGGCCTCTTTGCCCCAGATCATCCCGATCTGTTCCTACCCCTGCTGGATTCTCTGCTAGTAGACGATCCTTACCTGGTGATGGCCGACTACGGAGCCTACGTGCAGTGCCAGGAACACGTTAGCCGCTGCTACGAAGATCAGGCCCGCTGGACGCGGATGTCGATTCTGAATGCGGCCCGCATCGGCAAATTCTCTGCCGACCGCACCATCGCCGAATACACCCGCGACATCTGGCATGTTAAGCCCATCGAGGTGACTCCAGAGGGTTAACCCTAGGATAGGCATCCCAGTTTCACCAGGCTGGGATGCCCCAGGTTGATCTCCTAGCTGTACCTTGTTCCGAATTAGGCTAGCGTATCGCAGCTTGGGAATTCATCAACAAGTTCTCCGGTTTGGCGAACCCTATCCGTAAAGTGGCCGAGCTTGTTGATCTCTCGCAGGTCAATACATCTGTCTGGACAGGCTGTTTCTAAGTCGCGCCAGAGGGCAAAATAGGGGGCGGCATCGGTACCGGCAACGTCGATGTCTGAATGGTCGCCAAATTGCCCCGGTTGGGTGACGGAACCCCAAAGGTAAACCTGAGTGATGTGGGGATAGCGGGGAGTGACCCAGAGCATGGCTGTAATCGCCTCTTGACGGGCTTTTTGTCGCAGAATTACCCTTGAGGTCTGCTGTACGGCGGCCCGCTGGCTAAAATTATCTCGGCATTGCTGAGGTTGATCGCCCTAGGTTAAGAGACGCTCGCACCTACAGTTCTAGGACACATCTATCGTGGCACAGAGGGTCTATCCACCACCAACTCAAGAACGGCCTCAGATTTCACCACCCTATGTTCAACGAATCAGGGGTGAATACCTGAATAAGACATAGGTTAAACAAAAGTCTCCTTAAAGCACCTCGGCCTTAAGCAATGCTCCAGGCAGGGTCATTAATTTGCGGAGGGAAGGCACGTAGGCTCGCCGATTAAAGACGTCGTAGCCGTTTTCTTCGATTACGTCCAAAATTTGACGATACAGATCTAGCGCCGCCCACACGGGCCAGCGGGCATCGGGGCTAAGCAGGCTGATCCCGGCCTCAGCTTCGGCGTAGTAATGACGGGCACGGTCAATTTCAAAGGCCATCAGGGCACGCCAGCGGTCGTCTACGACGCCAGCCATCAGGTCGGCTTCGGTGTAGTGGAACTGGGCCAGATCTTCTAAGGGCAGGTAAATGCGTCCTCGGCGGGCATCTTCGCCCACATCCCGCAGAATGTTGGTGAGCTGGTTGGCAATGCCAAGGGCCACTGCCTGGGGGGTTGGGTCGATGGGCTCCTGGGGATGCCAGGGAGCCGTGTACTGATCTTGGTCAACCCCCATCACCGTGGTAGACATCAGACCCACGGTGCCCGCCACTCGGTAGCAGTAGAGTTCTAAGTCTTGGAAGGTTTCGTAGCGGTTGCGGTGCAAGTCCATGCGCTGACCCGCGATCATGTCCCGGAAGGGCTGAATGTCGAGGGGAAACTTCTCCAGAGTGTCCACCAAGGCCACATCTTCGTCATCCACCGGACAGCCCGCAAACACCGATTCAAGCTGAGCCTCCCAGCGGTCGAGGGTTTTCTCATTGGTGAACTGGGCCTGGGGGCCATCCACCAACTCATCGGTTCTCCGGCACCACAGGTAGATGGCCCAAATGGCGCGCCGCTTAGCAGGGGCCATCAGCAGGGTGCCCATGTAGAAGGTCTTCGAGTACTTTGCGGTCACTTGGCGGCAAAGCTCGTAGGCATCCTCTATGGAGGAGAGGGATGGGCGTGGGGGAGAATCAGTCAGTTGCAGCATCAATGTCCCAATCAGGAGAAGGTAAATCTCAAACCGACCACAGGTGTATCTGCTTAACTAGCCTCTCATAACTGCACCCAAGATGGGAAAAACAGTCAGGATTGGCCCAAGGCAACCCAGATTACACGGCATTTCGCGATGGACATAGCCAGGGAGGGGAAATGCTGCAACAGTCAGCGGGCTGTGGCATCGATACAAGGCGTCTACGGGAGACACGGGGGCTAGTTGTGTTGATTATATGTTGCAATCCGTAACATATGCCGAAAATTCCGATTTGGCTAGGGTGACATGGAAGCTGGCCTTGCCCCAAAGTTGGGCCAGCCCAGATAGAATAGAAAACTGCACTCACTCGGTTGTGACTTCGTTTTGGCCATGCCCTTGGGGCGCTGAGTTGCCCTCGATAAAACGGCTCAGCATCTTAGGCGAGTTCCTTGACCCGAAACATGCCATGAACCGAACGGGTGCGGAACGCCTGTCCATCTCGATGCTTGCCGGGAGCCCAACTCGTGCCTGAAACTAACTTTGATTTGCTTGTTCAATCCGATCCATTGCTGGCCACCATTGTGCAGCGCGAACTGCAACGCCAGCGGGATCACCTAGAACTGATCGCTAGCGAAAACTTCACCTCGGCGGCGGTGATGGCGGCCCAGGGGTCGGTGCTCACCAATAAATACGCAGAGGGGCTGCCCAACAAGCGCTACTACGGCGGCTGCACCTTTGTCGACGAGGCCGAACAACTGGCCATCGACCGAGTGAAGGAACTCTTCGGCGCTGCCCACGCCAACGTGCAGCCCCACTCCGGTGCCCAGGCTAACTTTGCGGTTTTCCTGGCCTTGCTCAATCCGGGCGACACCATCATGGGCATGGACTTGTCCCACGGTGGACACCTCACCCACGGGTCGCCTGTGAACGTGTCGGGTAAGTGGTTTAAGGTGGTGCAGTACGGCGTCAGCCGCGAGACCGAACAACTCGACTTTGACGCCATCCGCGCCCTCGCTCTAGATCATCGGCCCAAGCTGATCATCTGCGGTTACTCGGCCTACCCTCGCACCATCGATTTTGAGGCCTTCCGCGCCATCGCCGACGAAGTGGGTGCTTACCTGATGGCCGACATCGCCCACATTGCCGGACTGGTGGCCGCTGGGCTGCACCCCAACCCCGTGCCCCACTGCGATGTGGTCACCACCACCACCCACAAAACCCTGCGCGGCCCTCGCGGCGGCCTAATTCTTACCCGCGACGCCGAACTGGGCAAGAAGTTTGATAAAGCCGTGTTCCCCGGCACCCAGGGCGGCCCCCTGGAGCATGTCATTGCTGCCAAAGCCGTGGCCTTTGGGGAAGCCCTGCGGCCCGATTTCAAGACCTACTCGGCCCAGGTCATTCAAAACGCCCAGCGATTGGCCTCTCAACTGCAAAATCGTGGCTTTAAAGTGGTCTCCAACGGCACCGACAACCACCTGGTGCTGGTGGATCTACGCTCCATCGGCATGACGGGCAAGCGGGCCGACCAGCTGGTGAGCACCGTCAATATCACCGCCAACAAAAACACGGTGCCCTACGACCCCGAATCTCCCTTTGTCACCAGCGGTCTGCGGCTAGGTTCCCCCGCGATGACCACCCGTGGCCTAGGCAGCGATGAGTTTGCCACCATCGCCGACATCATTGCTGATCGTCTATTAAATCCAGAGGATACGGCAATGGAAGGTCAGTGTCGGGGGCGGGTCGCTGCCCTGTGCGAGCGCTTCCCGCTGTATCCCCACCTAGGGGGTCGCGTTCCAGCGCTGGTCTAGGGTTGAGTGCTTGGGGCTGAGTTTTGCCTAGGGCCGACTTGCCCTTCCCCCTGTCACCAAACTTCACACAGACTCCATGGAGAACGACAGCGAAGGTTAAGGTTTCGCCTTCACGATCTGTCATAATCTGCATGGAGTTTTGTTCATTCAGGAAAAATCAACCTATCCTATGGACGAATACCCCCCCGTGAGGATAGCGGGGTGTCCTCCCAGTTAGGCTACTCATTCCCCAAAGGCCGAAGCTGTTCAGTTCTCTCCCCCTAGGAGTTCAGATGCCCTTTCATCTGTATCACTTTTTTGCCTTCCTGGTTTCTATGGCCGTTGTGCTGGTAGCAACGCCCATTGTGCGGCGCATTGGCCTAAAAAGTGGGCGGGTGGATATGCCGGGAGGGCGCAAGGTGCATAGCCAACCGATGGTGCGGCTGGGTGGGGTGTCCATTTTTCTTGGTACCCTAACGGCATTGCTACTCGTCTGGGCCACCGGAGGTTTCATCGACGGCAGTGGACACCATCTGGCTCCACCCCAGGAGTTTCAAATTTGGGGAGTCACCATCGGCGGCCTAGCCTTTTTCTTAATTGGCCTGATGGATGATCTCTTCGGACTATCTCCCATCAGTCGTCTGATCATGCAGGCTCTCGTTGCCACCATTGCTTGGCATGTGGGGGTAAGCATCGACTTTTTAACCATTCCTTTCTACGGTCTCACTCCCCTACCCGACCTCATTAGCCTGCCGGTGACCATCTTTTGGCTGGTGGGCATGGCCAACGCCATCAACTGGATCGATGGTCTGGATGGGTTGGCTGCTGGGGTATCTGGCATTGCCGCCGTGGTCATGCTGGTAGTGTGTCTGTTTATGGGACAGCCCGCCGCCGCCCTGATTGCCGCCGCTTTGGCTGGGGGTGCCCTGGGCTTTTTGCGCTACAATTTTAACCCCGCCAAAATTTTCATGGGCGATGGCGGAGCCTACTTTATGGGCTTCACCTTGGCTGGTGTGGGCATCATTGGCCTGGTGAAAACCGTCACCACCGCTGCCGTGCTGCTGCCCTACCTAATCCTGGCGGTGCCTATTTTAGATATGTCCGCCGTCATCCTAGATCGGCTGCGTTCTGGCAAATCCCCCTTCATTGCTGACAAGCGCCACCTGCACCACCGTTTGCTCCAAGCGGGGCTATCCCACAGGGTAACGGTGCTGTTTATCTACGTGCTTACCCTGTGGGCGGGCAGCCTTGCCCTCGCCTTTGCGGGCATTCCCAGCGGCGTGGCCTACGCCCTGGGGGCCACCGCTCTGCTGAGCTACACGGGCTGGCGGTTGCGGCAACAGGCTCGATAAGCGGGTTTGATCATCCTGATTATGTTGACGTTACTCAGTAGGGAACGTTCCCGTCATCGTTGATCACGGGTTGGCGATCTTATCAATAAACGGTATGGGGGGCTCTGTGTGCTGATGATGGTGGGCAATGCCCACCCTACGGTTATAAGCCTTAACCGAACTGTTTTTTGGCCGCTTCGTAGATTTCTTCGGTAATTTGGGTGATGCCTTGATCTTGGGCAAATTTTTCAATTTTCTTGCGGGCGGCGGGGCGCACGAAAAAGGGGATTTCCTTGAGGCGGGCTTCAGCTTCGGTCGTCCAATCCATCGTTAACGATCTCCTAGGGCAAAGGATTCACACCAGAACGTTTGACGCCCAAACGATTGAGAGCCATCTTGGCACAGCTCTACCTTTGCGTTCTGCTTCAAACTTCTTTACGATACCAGGGTCAGACTGTGCCTGGGCAACCAGGGATTGTGAACAGTGATTGACTTACCGTGAGAGGAGATTGCCATGAAACGATTAGGACTAATGGCCTTAGCCGCTGTACTGGCCTTAGGTCTAGTCTTGGGCTTGGGGCAGGTGGTGCGAGCGGATATCGTTACAGAATCGGTGGTCTACACCATCGACG